>JAUWEU010000048.1 GCA_030608125.1 Dehalococcoidia bacterium | reverse complement strand
ACTATCAGCGGTGATGTTACCAGCTTAATTGAGGGACCCCAGCCGGTTAAGACGGTTCCCAGCCATTTCTCGGCGGTAAATCTGGCATCGCAACAGGATGTAGAGCTAGTTTTCGGCAAAGAGGATGAAAGGAAGTTCTATATTGGCACACCACTGGATATGGAGACCAAGATTTGTCTTAACCTTGAGGAGCTGGTTAAGCGGTCTAACGGAATCTTCGGCAAGAGCGGCACGGGGAAGACCTTCCTCACCAGACTGCTTCTCATTGGGATGCTGCAGAAAGGGACAGCAGTAAATTTAGTCTTTGATATGCACAGCGAGTATGGCTGGGAGGGCAGGAGCGAGGAGGGGCGGAAGGTTAAAGCGTTAAAGCAGCTTTTCCCGTCAAAGGTAGCCGTATTCACTCTTGATGAGGAGAGTTCAAGGCGTCGGCGAGTAAGCACCGACTTTGTGGTCAGAATAGGCTATGATGAGATTGAGCCTGAGGACATAGGGCTACTGCGCCAGACACTGAATCTTACCGAAGCCTCAGTTCAAGCAGTATATCAGCTAGCCAGGGAGTTTGGTGATAAAAGATGGATTGAGGCTACCCTGAGCCTAGGGGATGGGGATGAAACCAAGCAACTGCTAACCAGATTAAGTATTCATGACAGCACCTATCGTAACCTACGGCGGGGGCTGGAAACCATCAGGCGGCTCCCCTTCCTGTTACCCTGTTCTCCTGACAACCCGGTAAAGCGCATCCTGGAATATCTTGATGAGGGGATGAATGTAGTTTTGGAATTTGGCAGATATACTGATATTACCGCCTATATTCTGGTAGCCAATTTGCTCACCCGCCGCATCCATGCTCAATACCGGGAGAGAATGGAGAAGGCGATAGGCGAGGATATTGCCCCACCCCGCCCCCTGGTGATAACTATTGAGGAAGCTCATAAATTCCTTAATCCAGAGGTAGCCAGTCAGACCATCTTTGGCACTATCGCCCGTGAGATGCGTAAGTATAATGTTACCCTGCTGGTAATTGACCAGCGACCCAGCGGCATTGATGACGAGGTTATGTCGCAAATCGGGACCAAGATAACCTGCCTGTTAGACAATGAGCGGGACATTGACAGTGTTCTTGCCGGCGTATCTGGCAGAAGTGAGCTCAAATCAGTGTTAGCCAGGCTAGAATCCAGGCAGCAAGCACTTATCTTCGGTCATGCGGTGCCGATGCCGGTGGTAGTGAGGACACGAGAGTATGGTTCCGCCGAGTCTTACCGGGGCTTTATCGCCGGCGGAGAGACTGAAATTAGAAAACAGGCAGAGAAGGACATTGAGGAATTATGGGAGTAAAGAGAAAGGTTGGCCTGGCTCTGGGTACTGGTGCGGCACGGGGGTTAGCCCACATTGGAGTGCTGGAAGTCCTAGAAAAAGAAGGCATTCCTATTGATATGATTGCTGGCACCAGCGCCGGGGCTGTCATTGGTGCCCTTTATGCTCAAGGCAAGGATACTAATCAGATAAAAAAGCTGGTTATGGACCTGAACTGGAAGAGGCTGGCCTCCCTGGTAGATTTAGCCTTGCCCAAAACCGGTTTCATCGGGGGAAGGAAGATTAACAACCTGATGAGGTCATTTATTGGTGATATGGAATTCAGGGACTTAAGAATACCATTGGCTTGTGTAGCTACCGATATAGAGACTGGTGAGGAGGTAGTAATTAACCACGGTTCAGTATTGGAAGGGATAAGAGCCAGTGTTTCGGTTCCAGTGATATTCACTATAGCTAAATGGGAAGGCAGATACCTAGTTGATGGCGGTCTAGTGAACCCGGTGCCGGTAAGTGTTCTCCAAAGAATGGGGGCTGATTTTGTTATTGCCGTGAATGTAGTACCGGAGGCCAGCGAGAGAGGGCGCCGAAGGGGCAAGAAGCCAATAAAAGGTGGCAAAGAGCCTAATATTATCAATGTGATAATGCAAACGGTATACATTACTACCCATTCAATGGTGAAGTCCAGCCTAGAGGGGGCGGATATAGTCATTGAGCCCCAAGTAGCCCATATCGCTGCTGGGGACTTCCACCAAGCTCAGGAGTGCATTTTACAGGGCAAACGAGCTGCTCAGGGGTGCATCACAAAGATAAGAGGGCTATTACAAGAGTAAATTCTTCTTTTCTCTGTTTGATTCCCATTAAAAAGACTAAAGTGGTATTGACAAGAGTATATTTATGGCTTATAATGATTGCAAATAAGAAGCATTAGCAATAATGACCATGAACACAGAAATTAAGTCAATTAAGGCTAGCCGTAAAGCATTAAATAGACAGGGGCTGAGAATCACCAATCAGCGAGCTCTGATTCTTGAAATTATCCGCCACGGTCACCGACACCTGGATGCTGATGAAGTTTATCGCCGAGCCCGAGACAAGCAACCTCGCCTTAGTCTATCCACCGTCTATCGGACACTACAGATGTTCAAGAAACTGGGTTTGGTTGAGGAGCTTCATTATGATGATACTCACCATCACTATGAGGTGAAGCCGTCTGCTGAGCATCACCACCTAGTGTGTCTGAGCTGTGGCAAGATAGTGGAGTTTGAGTGTCAGGCGACTCAGGAGATGAGGGATAATATAGGTCGCCAGAAGGGCTTTGAGGTCACCGGTGTTGAGGTTTGGATGACCGGCTATTGTGCTAAGTGTCGCCGAAACAAGAAATAATTTTTTTGAAATAGTTATTGCAAATAAGAAGCATTTGTATTTGATAGGGAATGACCCGATTGAAAGGGCTAGAGAGAAGGGTATGATTTATGTTTAGTAGGCAGGAAATGACTCTGCGTCAAATGCAGATTGGGCAGAGCGGGATAGTGTTTCAAATCCAAGGTGGACGTGGTCTGATTAATCGCCTTAATGCTTTAGGAATTAGACCTGGGCAGCGAGTAACTAAGGTTGGCTCTACGTTTATGCGGGGACCGGTAACCATCCAGGTAGGTAATGCTCAGGTGGCTATCGGCTTTGGTATGGCTAATAAGATAATAGTTAGGCTAGTTTAGGTAGTAGATGAAGATTCTATTGATGGGTAATCCCAATGTGGGGAAGAGCGTCGTCTTTTCCCGTCTAACTGGGATTCGTGTGATGGTTTCTAATTACCCCGGCACTACAGTGAGCTATGCTCGGGGGGATATGAAGCTGGGGGATGAGATAGCTGAGGTTATTGATGTGCCAGGCACCTATACCCTAGAACCAACCACTGAAGCCGAGGAAATAGCCACCCAGATGCTCAGCAGTGGGGATGTAGTCATAAATGTGGTTAATGCTACCAATCTGGAGAGAAACCTTTACTTAACCCTACAGCTACTGGAAGGGAATATACCGGTAATAGTCGCCCTAAATATATGGGATGATACTGCGCACCGAGGAATACATATTGACCTAGACAAGCTAAGGGAATTTTTGGGGGTGCCGGTTATTCCTACGGTAGGACTAACTGGTCAGGGTATAAAAGAGCTGGTGGAGAACATGCCCAAAGCTATCTCACCTGATGTTCCTGCCCGCAGTCGCGATGAGCGCTGGGCTACTATTGGTGGCATCATAGACCAAGTTCAGCATATTACCCATCGCCATCATACCTGGTTGGAGCGCCTGGGGGATGCCAGTGTAAAGCCACTAACCGGTGGCATTATAGCTTTAGCTGTTCTTGCCAGCGCCTTTTGGGTAATCCGTCTCATCGGTGAGAGCCTGATTGGTTATGTGCTTGAGCCCTTATTTGAAAATCTGTGGGCACCAGTAATGTTGGGGTTAAGCGACCTCCTGGGCGGGGCTGGCTTTTTTCATGATATCCTGATAGGTAAGATAGTCGGTGGGGAAGTGAACTTTGTTGAATCATTTGGCTTATTGACCACCGGACTCTTTGTCCCATTTGGCATGGTTCTGCCTTACATTATCTCTTTCTACCTGGTTCTGGGGCTGCTTGAAGATGTAGGTTATCTGCCGCGACTGGCAGTTTTGATGGATACCATTATGCACCGGCTGGGTTTGCACGGCTACTCTATCATCCCTACTCTGCTGGGGTTTGGCTGCAATGTGCCAGCCATTATGGCTACCCGTATTCTGGAAAGCAAGAGGGAGAGGTTTATTGCAGCGACACTGATATCTATTGCTATACCCTGTGCTGCCCTGCAGGCGATGATTTTCGGATTAGTCGGGGAGCGGGGGGGGGAGTATGTGGCTATTGTCTACGGAACACTATTCATAGTCTGGATTATTTTGGGGATTATACTTAACCATGTCGTTAAGGGATTCAGCCCAGAGCTGTTGATAGAGATACCACCATATCGTCTGCCATTATGGCGAACTGTTTTACAAAAGCTATGGATGAGGGTCTACGGTTTCCTGATAGAGGCTATCCCTATTATTCTAGGCGCTGTTCTGGTAATAAATATCCTTTATATCTGGGGTATATTTGATGCTGTTGCCAATTTCACCGCACCAGTGGTAACCGGTCTTCTGGGGCTACCTAAGGAGGCGGTAACGGCTTTAGTTATTGGTTTCCTGCGTAAGGATGTAGCCCTAGGGATGCTCGCCCCTCTGGCATTAAGTAATGAGCAACTGGTTGTTGGCAGTGTGGTTTTAGCCATGTTTTTCCCCTGTATTGCTACCTTTGTTATCCTTCTCAAGGAGCTGGGGGTTATAAATATGCTTAAGTCGGCAGGGATAATGATTACGACTGCTCTGCTAGTGGGGGGGATATTGAACCTAGCCTTATAATAATCTGTTCTGGTAGCTGTGGCTATATTGACCAGCCCAGCCAGTCAAAGACACCAAGCATCTTGAGCCCCATATAGAACATTATCGCAATAAATATATACCTTAGTTGTTTGGCGGGGAGGCGATGGGCAGTTATAGCCCCGACTTGTGCCACGCCAACGCTGGTGACTGCCAGCAGAAACCACGTCAGCAGATTAACATAACCTATAGAATAGGCTGGCAGATTGGGAACACCGAGACCATTTATAATGTAGCCAATAACACCACCAAGACTGGAGAATATCATCATAGCCAAGGATGTAGCTACGGCATTATGTATTTTAAACCTGAGTGCCAGCAATAACACAGGGACTGCCACTACACCACCGCCAATGCCAAGGATGCCACTTATGAGGCCGATAGGGATGGCCCAGACAAGCCACAGCCAAGGATTGTCCTTTGGTTCTTGTTCAGTCTTTAACGGTCGTCTGATAAGCATCCAGATACCACCAGCTATGGCTACGAAGCCGAAGGCTGTCTTCAGCGCTGCCCCGGGGAGATGAGTAGCTAGAGTAGCCCCGCCAGAAGCAGCTATCAAACTGCAGCTACCCATGATAAGAGCTGCCTTCCACCACACCACCCCCTTTCTATGGTGTCTCCAGGCACCGCTGATGGCTGTAGGCAAAACAACCAGTAGATTTGTGCCGAATGCCAGCTTCATAGCCATATCTATGGAGAGGCCCATATCGGTAAATATCATATACTGAACCGGTGCCATAATGAAGCAGCCACCTACGCCCAAAAGCCCGCTAGCAAAGCCAACGCCTACGCCAGTTACCAACAGAATAATGACATGAGTTATTGCCATTTACTATTTTCCTCTTTTGATGGTGAAGCCTTTTTGAGAGAAATTGCGAACCAGACCTTTTGTTAGTATAATGTTTTTAACAAATGGGGCTGTAGCTCAGCTGGGAGAGCACCTCCTTTGCACGGAGGGGGTCAGGGGTTCGAGTCCCCTCAGCTCCACTGTTCGTTCACAAAAGTTCACCAGAAGTTACCCAATTGTTTGCCATTTGTTTCTCAGGTTCCACTATCATGTTCTAATCAACAGGATTAGCATCTATTTTGTCCGACACATGCCGTCAGTATGTTCAATAATCATTCTTTTTCCAGACAATAGTGTAGGATTATTATATTTTAGTGATAGATTTTGATCGAAAAATTTATCTGTTTAACAATAAATAGCATCTTATTTCACTTCTGCCAGAACTG
>JAUWEU010000026.1 GCA_030608125.1 Dehalococcoidia bacterium | reverse complement strand
GTAGCTGCTACCAAGTCTTTCTTTAGTTTTATGGTAGCTGAGGGTAATATCAAGGATAACCCAGCTCAGAATGTGGGTTCACCTAAGGTGGGGAAGTCGCTGCCTCATCCTATCTCAATTAGCCAGGTTCGCCTTTTGCTGGAGCAACCAACCAAGTTGTCCACAACGGAAGCAAAGAGGGATAGAGCAATGTTAGAGTTATTATATGCCAGTGGGATGAGAGTGAGTGAGTTAGTGTCCTTGAACTTGGGTGATGTAGATACGGAAGGTGGTTATGTGCGCTGCTTTGGTAAGGGGCATAAGGAGCGACTTATCCCCATTTATGAACAAGCAGCTTTGGCAGTGGGGGAATATGTAAAAGAAACTCGTCCTCACCTGGTGCATAACGAGGCTGAGAGGGCTTTGTTTGTTAACCGCCGTGGTGACCGGTTGACTAGGCAAGGCTTTTGGCAAATATTAAAAGGATACGCTAAATCGGCTGACCTAGGTGTTCAGGTTACTCCACATACTCTAAGACACAGCTTTGCTACTCATATGCTGAGTGGTGGGGCTGACCTGAGGTCAGTTCAAGAATTATTGGGTCACGCCAATATCTCTACTACCCAAGTTTACACTCATCTTACTACTGAGCATGTCCGGCGCACCTATGAGAAATCCCACCCCCGGGCTAAGTAGTATGTATTTAAGGGAGGTTGTGGATGCCAGGTAAATCACAGCGTAAGCACCTATCTCAAAGTAAGAAAAGGAAAAGGAGGCGGGACTCTTCAGCTATAGCTGCCCAGCAACCTGTTTCTCAAACTTATGAGCCGGTTTCTCAGCCTGTTGTCTCGGCTCCTTCACCAAGTGTGCTGACCCCAAAGGTAACGCAGACTGTAGCTCGCTACCCCTATATAGTTACTGAACTGCAAAGGATTGGCATTCTGGCAGGGATAATACTGGCTATTCTAGTGGTACTAGCTTTGGTTTTAGCCTAGCCTTGTTCTGACGGTGATGCTCTTATGGACTTTGAAGCGGCAAGAGCTAGCTTAATTGAGCACCTTAGTATTGAGATTAGAGATGAGCGGGTATTAGCCGCCATGGCTTGTGTCCCTCGGGAACTTTTTGTGCCACCAGAGGAGCAGTATTTAGCCTATGAGGATAGACCGCTTCCTATCGGTTTTGACCAGACAATCTCACAACCTTTTATTATTGCCCTTATGACTGAAGCGTTGGAGCTTACTGGCAATGAAAAGGTACTGGAAGTAGGCACGGGCAGTGGCTATCAGGCGGCTATTCTTGCCGAGTTAGCCCGGTTAGTGATTACAACCGAGCGCCTGCCAGCTCTGGCTGAGTCAGCTAGGAGTGTGTTGGATAGTCTGGGTTATACCAATATTGTGGTGCACCTAGCTGAGGAGACTTTGGGGTGGCAGAGGGAGGCACCTTATGATGCCATAATAGTTACCGCTGGTGCTCCCAGGGTGCCGGCTGATCTTCTAGCTCAGCTAGCAATAGGTGGCCGGTTGGTGATTCCTGTCGGTTCGCTCTTTGTGCAGGAGTTATATAAAATTACCAAGCGCAGGAAGAAGGAGATAGTTGAGAATTTAGGCGGGTGCCGCTTTGTCTCCCTTATAGGTAAGGATGCCTGGGAAGAGGAATAAAAAGAAAAGCAAAGCTTCTCTCAAAACTTTCCCCCTTGTCAAGGGGAGGGGAATACAGCGGTTTCCTAGAGAAAAGAAAGTCTTAGAGGGACGAAGTCCCTCTAAACAAACCAATTCCCCCTGCCCTTATGAAGGGAGGGGAATAAAGGGGGAGGGTTGCCTAATAAAAAGCTAAAGGGATTCAGATGGAAGTTCTAGAAGCGATTAAAACTAGAAGGAGTATCGGCAAGTATAAAACTACCCCGGTAGATAACAAAACTATAGAGCTTGTTTTGGATGTTGCCCCCTGGGTTACCCTGAGGCAAAACCTGAGGTTAAGCCAAGGCTGGAACCCTCTTAAATAATGCGTAGGCTGATATGAGCTATAAAAGGTGGATTTTCATTGCCATCCTCTTATTTGGCATAGGTATTGTCTTTAGTTTGACTACCCCAACTGGTATCACCAGCCTTCTGGCTGAAGATATCGCTGCCCTTGAAGAGCTTGGCGAACTCTTAGCCTCACTTCCTCTCGCCCTTACTGCGTTATTCATCTTTATTAAGAATGCCTCAGTCCTGCTGCTGAGCTTCGTCCTCAGCCCATTTTTCTGCCTGGTGCCTATTCTAGCTCTAACTGTTAATGGCTGGGTCTTGGCTTTCGTATCAAGCATGGTAATCCAGGAAGAATCCCTTGGTTATCTATTAGCTGGTTTGCTTCCCCATGGAATTTTTGAACTCCCGGCTTTCATCTTGGGTGAGGCAGCCGCCCTTAGCTTCGGCACAATGGCAATAGTAGCCCTATTCAGTAAGGAAAGGAGAAATCTATTACTGCCCAACTTGAAACAGAATTCAAGGTATCTTATGATAGCACTTGCCTTGCTTTTGCCAGCGGCTGTCATAGAAACATTTGTTACGCCATTACTGTTAACCTGATTGTGGACAATAAGGAGGGTATCTTATGTATGAGCTAGGTTTAGTACTCCCTTTCTGGGTAATCGTTTTGATATGGCTAGCCAAAGTTATAGTGCTGGCGCTTATATCCATTCTTCTGGCGTGGCTGGGAATTAGGGCGCTAGATGCTCTTACCCCTCATATTCATCAACGCCAGCGTATCGGAGAAAGTCCTGTTGCCACCGGGTTGTTCATTGCTGGCTTTTTCATCCTGGTTGGTCTTGTCATTCACGGTGCCATGACAGCACTGACTGCGGTAACCGCCCCAATATTAGGCTACATCTTTGATTTTAGAACATTGGGGTTATTAGCTATAAGCTTCCTGATAAGCCTGCTTATTGGGATAGCCCTTTTCCATATTGTTGATAAGCTAACACCCAGAATACCATTTTTAAACGTCAACAAAAGTCCAGAAGCAGTAGGTATTTATGTCTTTGGCTATCTCATTTTCTTCGGTCTTATCCTCCACGCTGCACTAACCACACCACTATGAGGGTTTGATTATTATATTGACCTCACCCCCTTAATCCCCCTCATGATAGGAATATATATCCATATCATGGAGAGGGGGAGGAAATAATAAAGAGGGGCTGGCGCCCCTCTTATACACCCTCATATTGAGTTACCCTACGAAAGGGGGGAGAATAGCTTAAAAAACGACCTCCCGGGAGGTAAATCTATGAACAGGATTAAGGTATTACTAAGCTTAATATTTGTGTTAGTAGCTGGATTGACCACTGCTGGTTATGTGTCAGCAACTCCATCGGCAGGTTTCTCTGAGGTGAATAGTGATGTATTTGATGACTGGGGGGTATGTAGAACCAGAGCCTTTGGTGAAGACGGTTTTTATCAAATAACTGAGACAACCTTCCGTCCGGTTATAGCTTTTGAGAGCCTGGGGGAGAATGCCGACCTAGCCTATAGCTTGGGGGAGCAGATTGCCGAGAAATATCCAGACCCATTGCCGAGGGCAAAGCAGGTATTTTATTTTGTCCGGGATAGGGTAAACTATACCCCTGATATAGACCAGTTCAAATGTGAAGAGTTTGCCCTAAATGCGGATGAGCTGGCTACTACTATTGTTGAAAAAGGGCTTGGTTATGGTGATTGTGAAGATAGTGCTGTACTACTGGCGGTTATGTATAAGGGTGCCGGCTACCGCTCGGCTATAGTGGTTGGCAGGGGTCATACCGCAGTACTGGTCTATCTACCTGACTATAATAAAGCAACTGCGGTTTTTGAGCTGGAGGGTGAGCCAGGCTGGGTCTGGGCTGAGGCAACAGGCAAAAATAACCCGTTTGGCTGGGTATCCAAGGAGTTTATTGGCGTCGAGCTGGCGGCATACGAAATAAAAGCGGAGACCGCAGCTGCGGTAAAACCGCCGGCTGTACCCTCTAGTGCTATTACCACCACAGGCAAGGGCACCTCATCGCAGCCCTTCCCATTTTTCAGCATAATTCTCTTGTTGTGGTTCCTGCCTTTGTTCAGAAGAAGAAGGCGCCGTGCTCGCTAACCCTTACCACGATAGTTGCTTGCCGAGTCTCCTTAATTGTGGGTATAATAGTGTCGAATAACCTCTAGAGAGTAGGTGAGTAGATGGAGCAATATGGACTGGATAATATTCGTAACCTTGTTTTACTATCTCATTGTGGCGCCGGCAAGACATCGCTATCAGAAGCAATTTTATTTACTGCTGGAGCCATCCCACGATTGGGCAAGGTTGATGACGGGGCTACTACCTCAGATTATGACCCGGAGGAAGTAAAGCGCAAGATTAGTATTAATTTAACTATGCTTCCCTGTTACTGGAAGGGGGCTAAGATAAACCTTATTGATACCCCTGGTTATTCCGACTTTGTCGGTGAAGTCAAGGCAGCGATACGGGTTGGTGAAGGGGCAGTAATTGTGGTCTGTGCTGCTTCTGGGGTTGAAGTTGGCACTGAGCAGGTGTGGGCATATAGTGAGGAAGCCAACCTGCCTCGTCTTATCTTGGTTAATAAGATGGACCGTGAGAACGCTAACTTCTACCGGACGGTAGATGAAGTTCAGTCAAAGTTTGGCGCTAGATGCCTGCCAGTGCAGTTAGCCATAGGTGCCCACCAAACTTTCCAGGGGATAGTTGACCTGCTGACAATGAAGAGCTATATCGGTTCTCCGGCTAAAGAGGCTGAAATACCATCGGCAATGCAAACCCAAGTTGATTCATTCCGGGAGAAGCTGATAGAGGCAATAGCTGAAGTTGATGATAGGCTTATTGAGAAGTATCTGGGCGGTGAGGAGTTCAGCCTGGAGGAATTAAGTGATGGTTTACGGCAGGCAATAATAAGTGGCAGGATTATCCCTATCCTAGCTGGCTCAGCCCTGCAAAATGTAGGGATTAGCTGGTTAATGGATACCATATATAATTATCTGCCGTCACCTAAGGAGCGGGAGGTAATTATGGCTGACGACTCAGCCAAACAGGCAGTTGAGCCTAGTCAGGATGCTCCGTTAGCTGCCCTGGTGTTTAAGACTAGTGCTGACCCCTATGTCGGTAAGCTTACCTATTTTCGGGTTTACAATGGTGTTATTGATAGTAATTCTCAGGTGTGGAATGCTACCCAGGGTGGGGTAGAGCGCATAGGTCAGCTATTTATTTTGAGAGGCAAGACCCAGGAGCCGGTATCTCAGCTCAGGGCTGGAGATATGGGGGCGGTAGCCAAATTGAGCCTAACCAGTACTGGGGATACATTGTGTAGTCGGGACAAGCCAGTGAGAATTGAGCCTATTCTGTTTCCTGAACCGGTTTTTAATGAGGCGGTGTATCCTAAGACTAAGGCTGATTTGGACAAGCTAGGAGCCGCATTATCTAGGCTATCTGAGGAAGACCCTACCCTTCGGGTGCATAGGGAGGCTGATACCAGCGAGACCATTTTATCAGGAATTGGAGAGACTCACCTTGAGGTGGCGGCGGAGAAGATGATGCGTAAGTTCGGTGTCGGTGTCGAGCTGGAAATTCCCAAGGTTCCATATAAAGAGACTATTACTGTGCCAGCCAAAGCTGAGTATAAGCATAAGAAGCAAACAGGAGGGCATGGTCAATTTGGGCATGTCTTGCTCGAGCTTGAGCCCTTACCTCGTGGCAGCGGTCACGAGTTTGTTAGTAAGGTAGTAGGTGGCCGTATACCAAGGAATTATATTCCGGCGGTAGAAAAGGGGGTTAATGAAGCCATTCAGGAGGGAGTTTTAGCTCGCTACCCAGTTGTTGACATAAGGACAAGAGTCTATGATGGTAGCTTCCACCCGGTTGATTCCTCAGATATATGCTTCAAGATTGCCGGGGCGGGGGCGCTGAAGAAGGGATTATCCCAGGGGCAACCTATTCTGCTTGAGCCAATAATGAATATTAGGGTAACCGTTCCTGAAGACTTCACCGGTGATATTGTTGGTGACCTAAATACCAAGCGAGCCCGGGTGCAGGGGATGAACCCTGAACGTGGAATCAATGTTATTGAGGCTCAGGTGCCCCTGGCTGAGGTTTTACGCTATGCCATAGACCTGAAATCAACAACTCAGGGCAGGGGCAGCTACACTATGGAGTTTAGCCACTACGAAGAGGTGCCGCCTCACATTACCCAAAAGATTATTGCTGAAAGGCAAGCTGAGAAGGCTTAGCTCTAGTTGGGTTTATTCGCAATGCTTATGAGTCGTATCAGCTTTACCCAGCCAGAAGCTCTTTAATCTTGCTACTGAAAGCAGGTATTATCTGTTTCCAGTCGCCGACTATACCATAGTGGGCTACTTTGAAGATATTTGCCTCAGGGTCTTTATTTATGGCTACGATATTCTTGGAGCCGGAACAACCAGCTATGTGTTGGCTAGCACCAGAGAGAGCAACAGCAATGTAAAGGTTGGGGGTAATAATTTTACCGGTGAGTCCTATCTGCAGCCCGGCTGGCGCCCAGCCGTTATCAATGGGTGGTCTGCTAGCACCTACTGCTCCCTTCAGCATTTTAGCCAGTTCTTCTAATTGCTTAAAACCATCGGCACTGCCAATACCTCTACCTCCGCTGACTACTACCTCAGCGTCCTCCAGTTTTATCCCTTCTATTTCTTCTCGCACCTTCTCCAGGACTTTGGTTCTTATGGCTGATGGGTCTAAACCAGCCTCAATAGTGATGACTTCCCCTTGCCTTGATGGGTCTGGCTCTAGGGGTGACATGGCTTTGACTCTAACCGTAGCTATCTGGGGGTAGGTCTCATAGGTAAAGACAGCTTGAGCATTTCCCCCGTAGACGGGTTTGGTTTGTAGTAGCCGCTTTGAGTCAGGGTCAATAGCTAGCTCTAGGCAGTCCATAGTGGCTGCTGTCTCTAGCCTGAAGGCTAAGCGGGGGGCTAGGTCACGACCGGTGGAGTTCTGTCCCAGAATAAGAATCTGGGGCGTCACTTGCTTGATTACCTTCTCCATAACTGATACATAGGAATCTGTCTGGTAATCTTTAAGTAATGGGTCATTAACTACATATACCTTATCGGCGCCAAAGGCAATGGCTTCATTGGCTATATCACTTACATCACTGCCAATTAATGCGGCGCATAATTCTTCTCCCAGGTCATTAGCCAGCTTTCTGCCGCAACCCAATAGTTCGGTTGTAATCGCCGCTAACTTTCCTTCTGTAACCTCACAATAAATCATAACACCTTTGTATTCAGCCATGGATTTACCTCCTTAGTCATGCTTTAATAACCCCATCCCCTTTATCCCCTTCCCCTTGAAAAGGGGAAGGGGAAGATAATTCCTTAAAGGGGCTTCGCCCCTTTTAATTCCTCTACTAAATGGACTCTATAAACAACAAAGGTGTCTTTGAGTGAGCATCGCACAAGAGCTATCTGAGCAAGCTGGCAACTGCATCAAAGATTTCAAGGGCGCCCTCTTCGCTATTCCTAATCGCAAACAATAACCACGGCTCATCTTCACGCCATCCCTCATGTTCATACAGATAAACCCCATATCTACCGCTCTCTTGATTGTGCCACATTCCCACTCTACCTTCGCGCTTAACAACAATAATGCTCATCCCAGCCTCCTTTATAGTATTTTAGCTTCCCTGAGTTTGAGGGCTAGATTAACTGCTGCCTCTTCAGGGCTTTCTCCTTCTATAATCTGGCACTTCACCTCACTAACTGGTTGGAGTAGCTTGAGCAGCCTGGCACGACGGCCAGCAGCGCCAATTTGGGCGGGGTCAACACCTATATCGGCTGGTTTCCAGATAATAGGCTGGTTTTTCTTAGCTGCCATAATCCTTTTTAAAGTTGGGTAGCGAGGCTCACCAAGCTCATTGCTTACTGTAATCAAGGCAGGCAAGGGTATTTCAATAACCTCATAGCCGTCATCAGTTACCCGTTCTACTCTTGCCTTACCATCAGTGATGTCTATTTTTTGGGCTACGGTTACACTAGGTAGCCCGAGGAAGTCAGCGATGCCTGAGCCTACCTGCCCTGCATCCCAGTCAGCAGCCTGCCTGCCGCAAAAGATGAGGTCATAGTCATCTATTTTCTTGATAGCCATAGCCAGGGCGTAGGCTGTTGACCAGCTATCACCCTCGGCAAAAGCCTCATCCTGTAACAGGATAAGCTCATCAGCCCCCATAGACAGCGATTTCCTTAGTACATCTATGAGTAGATTAATGCCCAGGCTTATAACCGTGATTTTACCACTCTGGGCATCCTTAATTCTTAGTGCTGCCTCTACTGCCTGCTCATCAAAGGGGCTAATTACTGGCGATACCCCTGGTGGCGGCACCACCTTATTGGTGGCAGTATCAACCTTGAAACTGGCTGGCGGTGCATCAGGGTCAA
>JAUWEU010000007.1 GCA_030608125.1 Dehalococcoidia bacterium | reverse complement strand
ATCCAAAATTCTTGGTCGTACCCGCTGAAGAAAGACGGCTAATAGCGAGGTTATGACACCCTCGATGGCTATCAATGGCAGGTGGGCTATGGCTAGTGTATAGATTGCCGTCTGCTCGGTGCCGATATCCAGATCCGCCGGTATGTTAGTCAGCAGAATTACCACAAACATGGCTACCGATATCCCAAGGGCAACAGCACCGGATAGAAATCCAAAAACGCCCGTCTTCCTCCGGCTCTCTTTATTCCCGAATCTGCGGAGACGGAATATGTAGTAGGCTATTATTGCCGGCAATCCCATTATCATAGCGTTTACTCCCAGGGTGGTCAGCCCGCCGTGCTGAAACATCACCGCCTGAAAGAATAGGCCAATGAGAATAGCCGGGAAGGCAAAATAACCCAGAACAGCGCCCAAGATGCCGTTTAGCACAAGATGAACACTGGTAGGCGGTACTGGGATGTGGATCCAGGAGGCAACGAAGAAGGCTGCCGTTAGTAGAGAAGCTTTGGGAATGTCCTCACGAGGGTTCTCCTTCTGATTAATCTTGCGAACTGAGTACCAAGTGACCGCGGCGGTGGCAGCATACCCGGCAGCAGTTACGGAGACAGGGAGAATACCATCGGGGATATGCATCAGGCACTCCTCCTTCGTGAGAAGTAAAGTGCTGTGCCAACACTCCCCCAGATAAAGCAAACCGCCATCAGGACAATCTGAAGGGCAGTATAGCCGCCGGTACCACCCGTCACCACCATATCTTCACCGATAGGAATATGGACGATATCGCCGTGACCTGCCTGGCGTACCTGCACATCCCAGGTGCCTGGCTTAGAGGTATCAGGTATGAAGCTAAAGTGGCCATCATCATCACAGACCCCCGTCAACCAGGGAGTAAAGGGGTCATCAGGTGCATAGACTGTGACCTGGGCACCAGCCATCGGTTCGCCGTTGTCATAGGTGGCAACAATATCAATGGCTATGTCAACTGTGTATTTGACTTTGGCACCATGGGCATAGGCATTTATCGGCAAACCTAGCCCAAGGATAAGGACAAAAATGAGACATATAACAAGTTTCCACTTCATATGCATAATTACGACTCCTAGAATCAGGGGGACGCCGCCACGATTGTGGCAGACCCCCTCTTATATTAAGTCCAACAGGATTAGTCGCAATGACAATGGCCTTCACCGACATGCCCCAGAGTGGGCAGAATATCTACCAGCATTTGGTAGTCCTCTGATGAGAGCCTAGATTGCAGGTCAGCCATGTTGACATCCAGCTTGCCACCTTCAGCAATACCAGCAAAAGGTTCAAAGCCAACAGCGCTAACGTTGAGGTCATCATCCAGCGGCGTCTCAGCGTCACCAAAGATATGGTCAAAGTGGAAAGTCATCTCTAGGTCGGCAGTGCCGCTTTCTACTACTATGCCCTTCCGCTCGTCGCCGACATACTCGCCACAACTGTATCCGCATTCCTCCTCGACATTGATAGTAAAGTCCACAATCTGACCATCTTTCTCGGCTGTTCCGATCATAACCAGAGAGTAGCCAGCAGCAGAGCCCGAGGTTGCTTTGACCATCCTCCAGGAGATGGCGTTGTAGTGGCCTGCAGGCGCATCTGGTACTTCATCCACGAGGATAGGAGGAGCGTTTTCACCACCCTCCGCTAGGTCTACAGTGTATACCTTGTCAAGACTAACTATAACCTCGCCATTAATATTACCACCCGAATGTGGGTCATACGGTGGGTCAGTCTGATATGCGGTGATATTGGCTAGAGTAATGTATACATGGTCAAAATTGATACTCCAACCATCTTTGGAGACAAAGCCCTGTCGGACAAAGTCCTCACCATTGGCATGAAACTGAAGTGTCCCCACCGCACCACCACCGCAACTGACGAGCATAATACTAACAACAAACAACACAGTAATGGCCAAAACAAGTATTCGTTTTCTCATTAAAATCCTCCTACATAAATTTCCTAAAAAGAGTCGCCTCCCTTTTTCTACACCGGTTAGAGTTTTGGCACAGAGTAGACACTGAGACAATTCTTAATAAAAGTGAAACCTGTTCCTTTCCTAAATCATTTAATCTACACCTTCTGCATCACCTCCTTTCCCTGGCTCTGCCTAGAGGCGTTATGCATATTAATACAATTGCAATTATATGCAATACAAACCCAAAAATTTTATTTATTCACTCCATATCTCCTCCAATCATCCAGATTTTCCAGGAAGATGCTATGGGTCATGAAATTAATCTCCCTGATATCCGCCCCTACTTCCTTTTGCTCTCCGAAAAGGGTCATTAACAGGAGCTTCTCTCCCTTAACTTGTAGACAGGTAACCTCCTCCATCAGAAGTTCACTTTTACCATTTCTATCAGCATATACCTTAGATAAACACATTTCGCTCCTTTCATAGACTAGTCCCCTGACCGATGCCGGTATCAACCAGCAAAAGGAGACAGCCAACCGTCATAACCCTTTTTCCTCTAACCTGCTTAAGGCTCGGGATAAGGATTCACTTGCTTTATCCATCTCTTGAGCTGCCTGTAACATCTCTTCATAGGCTTCAGCTTCGCCAAATACCTTTGCCTTGCCTGCCCATTGTCTAAACTCTTGACTATGCTCTTTATTATGTTCAATCCAATAATTTAACAGAGTCTTGAGTTTAACTCTTTCATCGTTGTCCATATTACCCCCTTTAAGCCTGATGCAATCTACTGCATCCGCAACAGGATGCAACAACAAATCAAAAAAATTATTTACTACAATTTACACAGCGACCAAAAATAGCTAGGTGCTCCAGGTCAGCGATAAACTTATATTCACGAAGCAAAGTATCCTTAACCGGAGCCATCACTGATTCGTCAAGGTCAATTATGGCACCACACTCTTTGCAAACCAGGTGATGGTGATGCCCTTTATCGGCAGGATGGTATCTAACCCTGCCTTCCCCGAGGTCGGTCTCAGTTACTAGACCAAGTCGTTTCAGTAGTTCCAGAGTGCGGTAGACGGTTGAGATGTTAACATTGGAATATTTAGCCACTACCTGGGCATAGATTTCCTCAGCACTAATATGGTCATCACTATTTTCAATAGCTGACAGAATCATCATCCGCTGAGGTGTCAGCCGATACCCCAATTCGCTTAATTTACTACTTATACCTCCGGGGTTGTTCATCTAACTTCCTCTTCGTGAGTTATACCACAATAAAAAAAGTTTTTCAACCATATGCAATTGCACAGAGTCTCAATTAAAATTTATTTTAATAATTTACCCCCGACTATTCAATAGTATCGTTACTGGTCCATCATTATGAATTTCTACCTGCATATATTGCTGGAAACGTCCAGTTTCCACCTTTAGCCCGGTAGCGTGAGCCTGCTCCACAAATTGCTCAATCAATTCTTTGGCTTGGGCAGGCGGTGCTGCCTCGATAAAATCAGGACGACGCCCTTTCCTGGTATCAGCCAACAGGGTAAACTGGCTTACCACCAATAGTTCACCTTTAATATCCAGAGCCGAAAGGTTAAACTTGCCCCCTTCATCAGAAAAAAGGCGCAGATTGACAATCTTTTGTGCCAGATACTGCGCATCCTTTTCTGTGTCCCCCCTAGCTACTCCGACAAAGACCACCAGCCCCGGACCTATCCTACCCACTACCTCACCGCCAACGCTGACCGAGGCTTCAGTAACTCGCTGTAACAGCGCCTTCACACTCTACTTCTCCTTTTATTTTCCCTTGTCTTGTGCTTTCCTCCTAGCCTGCTCAATAGGGCTACCTTTACGACTATCCGTAGTACGATTATCTGTACTACGACTATCCTTAGTACGACTATCCGTAGTACGATTATCCGTAGTACGATTATCTGTAGAATAGAAGCCGCTCCCTTTAAAAATAACAGGATTAGAGTGAAAGACGCGGCGAACTTTTCCCTGACATTTAGGACACATAGCTATTGGCTCCTCATCAAACCCTTGCTTCCTTTCAAAACGAAACTGGCAAAGACCACACTCATACTCATAGATAGGCACTGCTTCACCTCTCAAACTTTTTACTGCCCATTTTACAGTAATGGCTGTACTAAGGCAACCTCAACTAACGCCACATAAACCTTGATTTATCATATTAATCTGGAGACATTAAGTGAAGTGTATGCTAGAATTGCCCAAGGTTGCTTTTATGTTTCCGTTTTTGCTGAGTGTGGTCATAATTTCATTATCAGGGGTAATGATGCCCGGTCCCATGTTTGCCGTGACCGTAGCCAAAAGCTATAAGTCCCAATTTGCCGGCATGCAGATAGCCCTGGGGCATGCTGTGGTAGAAATCCCTCTGATATTGCTTATATACTTTGGTCTGGCTCAATTCTTTCAGCTTGAGCTAGTAAGGCTGATTCTAAATCTGGTCGGTGGGGCTATGATAATCTGGCTTGGTGTAGACATGTTCAGGGCAAGGGCTGGGGTGATAGAAAAGGGCAAGGACTTAGCCTATAACGCAGTTGTTGCCGGAGTGGTTACTACCCTCTTCAATCCATTTTTTATCCTATGGTGGGCAACTATAGGTAGTATGCTTATAATGAACTCCCTAAATTTTGGCTTGACCGGATTTATTTTGTTTATTCCTGTCCATTGGCTATGTGATTTGATATGGCTCTCATTTATTTCAATTCTTATTTACCGAACTCAATCGCTCTGGGGAAGAAAATTTCATGAGTGGTTGTTTATTATTTGCAGCCTACTACTTATCGGATTTGGAGTCTGGTTTCTGATTTCAGGTCTTCGGTTGGTGATTTAGAGAGGCAGCCAATATTGCTCCGCAGGTCAAGTCAATAAAGGAAATATATAACCTAACTTAAGGGTTCCTCCGTAGGCTACAGGAAACAGAGCACTGGTCACACTCTGTGCTACAGGGTTCAACATGAATAGTTACACTGGTATGTTGCAGCCTATTTTCTATCTCCTGCTCTAAGTGGTCGCATACCCGGTGTGCCTCTTCCACGCTAGCATTCTTAGGCATTACTAGGTGAAATTCAATGAAGCGCTGGTTTCCTGCCCTACGAGTACGCAGTTCATGGAAACCTACTAGCTCACCACCGTGCTCCATAATACAAGACCTTATTTCATCCTCTTCCGCTTGGGGTAACCTAACATCAATCAGCCCTCCAAATGACTTTCTCAATATATCATAAGCTATTTTTAGGATAAATAAGGCTACTACCAGTGCCACGATAGGGTCAAGAATACTAAGTCCGGTAAAACGTACAGCCGCCAATCCCACCAGTACCCCCGCCGCCGAGTAGACATCGGCAGCAATATTACGAGCATTTGCCTCTAGCGCTATTGAACCTGTAGCCTGTGATACCTTGAGCAAGTGACGAGAAAGGAAAATGCTAGCTATTATGGAAACCAGCATTACCCCTATTCCGATTTCAGTCAGCTCTACTGTTACTCCGGTTATTATTCGGCGTATTGCTGAATAGATTATCAAGCCACCAACAGTAAGAATCAGTACCGCCTGGACTATAGCTGCAATATCCTCTACTTTGCCGTGACCGAAGGGGTGCTCTTTATCGGCAGGCTTGGCAGCTATACCCACAGCAAAGAAAGTGATTGCCACAGCAAACAGGTCAAAGAAACTATCCGCTGCCTGAGCAAAAATGCTAATGCTTCCGGTTATGACCGCTACCGCTACCTTGAGCACAGTTAGCCCGATTACAACTATGAGGGAAAGCTTAACCGCACCACTTGTGGTAGAAAACATCACCTATCACTCGCCCTTAGCTTTGGCTGCGGGTGGCCGCCGAATAAATCTTCCCCACTCACCTCTCTCCCAAACTAGCAGCAACTGAGGAGCGATACAGAGCGAGCTATAAGTTCCGGCAACAATGCCAATCAGTAACACCACAGCGAAATTCTGAATTGATGCCCCCACAAAGAGCAGCAAAGCTAAGACCACGATGAGAGTAGTCAGGCTGGTATTTAAGGAACGGCTCAGGGTCTCAACCAGGCTGTTATTAACTACAACCTCAAAGTTTGAGCTTACACCCTTAGTCAGATTCTCGCGTATTCTATCAAAAACGACGACGGTGTTATTTACGCTATAGCCAATAACAGCTAATACGCCAGTGATAAACATCAAATTGATTTCCCAGTCCAGTATGCCGCTGAGGATGGAAAAAATCCCCAATACTATCAGCACATCATGGAGCAGGGCTACAATGGCACAGGTGCCATAGCGGAAAGGACTTGGCATCCGACGAAATGCCCAGGTGATATAAAGGAGAATACCAATGGCTGCCACAGCTACAGCAATAGCTGCATTACGTGCTGTCTCCGTAGCCACCATAGGCGACACAGAATAAAACTCCGCTTCCTCTAGGTTACCAAACCTGGCAATTAAGGCATCCTCCAAGTTTGCTTTTTCCTCTGTGGTCAGTGTAGTAGTGCGAATATAAAAATCACCCTGTCCAGTGCGTTGAACAATGGCATCGGTGTAGCCTAAACTGGCTAATTCCTGTCTTAATTCATCATGGGCTACCTCCTGCTCAAATCTCAGCGTCATCATAGAACCGCTACTAAATTCAATCCCCAGGGCAAGACCAAAGGTCGCCAGAGAAATAATGCCAACAAGTATGACTACACCTGAAATAAGAAAAAACCAGAACCTTCTACCGGCAATATCAAACATTATCTTCTTCCTGAATATACACTAAATAGTGAAGTCCGCTGTGCCAGACGAGTGCCCACGAATAGACGCAGCAATGTCCGAGTAACCACAATAGCGGTAAACATGCTTACCGCCACACCGATAAACAGGGTCAAGGCAAAGCCCATTACCGGGGCACTAGCCACAATATTTTTACCTAACCAATAGAGAATGCCACAGACAATAAAGGTAGTTATATTACTATCCCTGATAGCTGTCCAGGCACGATTGAAGCCAGTCTCAATAGCTGCCCCTAAAGTCCGTCCTGCCCTTAATTCCTCCTTCATCCGTTCAAAAATAAGCACATTGGCATCTACCGCCATACCTATAGACAGGACAAAACCGCCAATCCCAGCCAGGGTAAGGGTTACCGGTATCAACTTAAATAAGGCTAATACCACTGTCCCATAAAAAATTAAAGCCAGACTGGCTAAAACTCCAGACAGGCGGTAGTAAATAATCATAAATAGCATAATTAGTACTATGCCAATTATCCCTGCCTTAATACTCATATCAATGAAATCAGCTCCCAATGTAGCCGAGACCTTTTCCTCATAGAGGGGTGGCTTCTGTAAAGGCATAGGTAAAGCACCAGATTCAAGCAGGTTAGCTAAATGCTCTACCTCTTCAATGGTAAAATTACCGGTAATAACTCCACTACCATGATATGCTGGCTCAATAATCTGAGGGCTGGAAATGAGTATATTATCCAAGAAAATGCCTATGCACCGCTCCGGAGACTCTCTTGGTCTGGAATATAGTCGCCCAGCAATATCATCAAAGATTATCCCCCCTTCCTCGTTCCACTCAATAGCAACCTCAGGCTCGGCGGTTATACCGGTAGTAATACTAGGCCTAGCCTCTTTTAAGAAGCCACCGGTAAGTTGAGTGCCGTCATCTCCTCTGGCTGGTATCCAGGATAAAAGTGCCCACGAACCCGGTTCAGCCTCACTTAATACTTCTTCGGCTCGCCTTTTTACCTCCTCTAGGTCAATGGGGTTACCCGCCTCATCTGTGTAGATTAGAACGCCTTCTTCATCCTTGCCCAGAAAAGCTATGGGATTGCCGTTTTCATCAACAAATATACGAGTGCCATCCTCACCTTTATTGAAAAACTCAGGGTTCGGGTTCTCCAGATAATCACCAAGGTAAACGGGATTACCATTATTCAACTCTACCTCTCTAAACTCAAGGAAACCGGTTTGCTCCGCCAGCCTCTTGGCGGCTTCAATATCAGTAAATCCAGGAAGCTGGATCAGGATACGCTCACCCTCCTGCTCCTGGATAATAGGCTCGGTAACTCCATATCTATCAATACGGGTTCGGATGGTATCCAGTGCCCTATCCATAGCCCTTGCCTTATCCTCCCCAGTAGCCCCCTCAGGGAATTGAGCCTGATAAACTAAATGGCTACCACCGACAAGGTCAAGCCCGAGCCGTATCTTCTCCCTATCAAACATAGGGAAAATAAGAGCGCAAATGGCAAAGGCGAAGAGAGCTAATATAATGGTAAAAACCAGCATATTTCTTCTAGTCATAGCTATTTGCACCCCTCAGTGGTTAGCTGCTCACGAATGTAAGCTAGCGCCTCCTGCCTGGCAGTCAGCTCACCAGCGGCTTGCGCCTCATGCACTGCTTCCAGAAGTTGTCCAATTTTAGGTCCCGGGCTTATACCAAAGATATTGATTAAATCATGCCCATCAATTAGCTTAGGAGGCGTGACCAAAGTCTCCTCCTGAAAACGCTGAGAGAGTATATATTCTACCATTTGAGCATGCTCTTGCCATTGAGCTAGATTTAGCTGTGGACCTCTGGTGGCTAGGTGGTCAGCCAGGCTCAAAAACAGTATGTCAATGCCAGCCTCTCCGGTATCGCGAAAATAACGGTATATAGCCCGTCGTGAGGGAAGCTCATCATGACTCATCTGCCCTGGGCGGAGGTGATACCTCACCATAATTTCCACTAACCTTACTTCTTTACCACTAAACCTTAGCCTTTCCAGAATATTGACCGCCATAGCTGCCCCTTCCTTGGCATGTCCTAAGAAACGTATCCGACCACCTTCGTCAATAGTTTTGGTCTGAGGTTTGGCAATATCATGAAGCAGAGCCGCTAGCTTGAGTAGCGACCTTCTGGTGCTACCGCTACTAACTTCTAGCTCAAAGTGGTGAGCCAGCACTGCTGACCATGGGACAACCGTCAAGACCTCGTCATTGGCATATTCCCACCCTCCCTGCCTGAGCACAAAGTCAACAGCAACTACCGTCTCTATAGAATGGTCAAAAACATCCCAGAAATGTTCCTTGGGCTGGTTGGCCCCTTTTGTCTGATTAAGCTCTGGAATCATAGCCGTTAGTAAACCTAATTCATCTAGGTAGGGCAAAAGCTTGCTTTGAGGAATAGCCAGGAGCCGAAGCAGTTCCTCTCTTATCCGCTCACCGGCTACATTGGCTATAAGGTGACAATGGCGCCGAATAAGAGACACGGTCTCATTATCAATACTAAAACCAAGCTCAGCAGCCAAGCGTACCGCCCGTAGTAAGCGTAACGGATCCAATTCAAAAGCTGTGTCGGTAACAGCTCGAATCATACCCTGCTCAAGGTCACTCCTGCCATGAAACGGGTCTATAAGCTGGATAGCAGTATAATCCTCCGCTAACTCCCTGAGGTCAACTGCCATAGCATCTATAGTAAAATCACGCCGTGCCAGGTCCTGCTCAATATTACCCTTAACTGTGGTGAAATCAAGTTTCCATTGACCTTTAGTTGCTTCCTCAATAGGTAAAATTACTCTACCCACTCTATTTACTTCATCCAACAGAACATACTTGCCACCAAAAGCAGTGGCTACCCCAGGCGCAACCTCCAGCGCATCTGCCGCTACGGCAATATCAATGTCAACCGTATCTCTTCCCAACAACGCATCACGCACAAACCCGCCAACAAGATACGACCTTATACCTTGCTCAGCGAGAAGTTTGTTTACCTTGCCCAATAGTAATCGCTCTCTAAGTTGAGTAAATAACTTCAAATCTTCCTCATCCACTAAAGCTAAACTATACTCTATCTTTTACTCACTTATCAAGCGCTGAAGAACCTAGGTTTCTTTGTTATTTTAGTTGACAGTTTAATTCCCCTGTGGTATAAACTTGAGCGGCAGCGTAGCTCAGTGGTAGAGCAGAGGACTCATAAGCCTTTGGTCGTGGGTTCAAATCCCTCCGCTGCCATTTTTGATTATCCTTCAACCGAGAGTTAGATAGGGAGTTTTAGAAACGGCAGCCATTTTATCTAAGCCGGATATTCAAAGGTTACTACGGCAAGAGCCACCGCTAATAGAAAACTGCGTTAACCTTGAACAGCAGCTACAGCCTAATGGCATTGACCTTACCCTGCGTGAGGTGGCTTTGCTCCAGTCACCGGGTAAGATAGCCGTTATGGATAGCCAAAGGTTGGTATCTGATTTAGCTCCGCTAGTGTTTGACGGGCTGGATTTTATTGACCTGGTGCCTGGTGCCTATATTATTACCTATAATGAGATTATCCACCTACCCAAGAATGTTATGGCATTAGCTACTCCCAGGTCGAGCCTGCTTCGTTGTGGCGTCACGGTAAACACTGCGGTATGGGATGCTGGTTACTCTGGTCGTTCCCAATCTCTTATGGTAGTCTATAATCCTCAGGGATTCCGCTTGCAGAGGAATGCCAGAATTGTGCAGCTTATTTTCCTCCAGCTAACCATGGAGACAGAAGGCTACCACGGAGCCTATCAAGGAGAAAATATAGATTGATTGTCAACCTCACCCCCTCGGTCCCCCTCTCCTTTAAAGGAGAGGGGGAAGTATTATTTTTGAAGGGGCGAAGCCCCTTCATTCTCCCCTTGATAAATAACCTTGAGGTCGTTTAGAAACGCCTCCGTGCTTTATCCCTAAATAGAAAGTGAGAGATTGAGGGCTTTGCCCTCAAATACGCTGCTAGGGTGGGAGGGTGGGAAGAAAGAGGTTGCTAAGCAACCTAAAGTAACTAACTCTGTTTAAGCTATACACTATACCACAATGCTTAAAGCGGCTGGCATCAGCCAGAAAGATGCTGGACCTTCCCCCAGGAGTTCACCATCGGCATATACTAGAATTCGCTCTGAGGATTCAATGATAATATGTGTTGCCTTTTCCATCCTGACTTTGGGATGGTTAATGTGAGTTCCCTTATATACCATTGGCAATGCCTTCAGCAGCTCAAACTTACCTACATCACCAATAATCACCACATCCAGTAAACTATCGTTAAGCTCAGCCTGGGGTGCTATATGCATCCCACCCCC
>JAUWEU010000021.1 GCA_030608125.1 Dehalococcoidia bacterium | reverse complement strand
GCTCCACACCGCTCGTTATTGTATGCTGTAGGCTGTACCAGAGCCGAAATGGGTAAGCCTTTTATAGGTATTATTAATAGCTTTAGCGAGATTGTACCGGGGCACATACATCTGCGAGATATTGCTGAGGCAGTTAAGGCGGGGGTGAGAAGTGGAGGGGGTGTTCCCTTTGAGGTTAATACTATTGCTGTGTGTGATGGCATTGCTATGAATCACCCGGGTATGAAATATAGTCTGCCCAGCCGAGAACTAATAGCTGACTCGGTGGAAATCGTGGCTGAGGCTCATGCCTTTGATGCTTTAGTCTTTATCCCTAATTGTGACAAGATAGTTCCTGGGATGCTTATGGCAGCGGTAAGGCTGAATCTACCGGCTATCTTGGTTAGCGGTGGGCCTATGCTGGCAGGGCATCTGGGTAGTAGCAGTGGGGTTAGACAGGTTGACCTCAGTTCTGTCTTTGAGGCGGTAGGTAAGGTAGCTAAGGGGGAAATGAGTCAGGAGGAATTGGAAGAGTTGGAAGAGATTGCTTGTCCCGGTTGCGGTAGCTGTGCTGGAATGTTTACTGCCAACACTATGAATTGTTTAACTGAAGCCCTAGGAATGGGGTTAGTAGGCAATGGTACTATTCCTGCTGTTGATGCCAGGCGGCGAGGTTTGGCTAGGGAAGCTGGAGAGCAGGTTATGGAGCTTTTATCTAACAATATTCGTCCTCGGGATATTATGAATAAGGATTCTATTTATAATGCCTTTACCGTTGATATGGCATTGGGTGGTAGCACCAATTCGGTTTTGCATCTTTTAGCAATAGCTCATGAGGCAGGGATTGACTTTCCCTTGTCACTGGTAAATGAAATAAGTCAAGGTACTCCTTACCTGTGTAAGTTAAGCCCAGCCGGTGATTATCACATTGAGGATTTGGACCGTGCTGGCGGCATCTCCGCAGTGATGAAGGAGCTACAGGGGTTACTGAACCTGGGGTCAAGGACAGTATCGGGAAAGTCGGTGGCTGAGATTATCACTGATAGCCGGGTTGTGGATAAAGAGGTTATCCACTCCACTGCCAGTGCCTACTCGGCTACGGGAGGCATTGCTATCCTTTTTGGCAATCTGGCACCAGAGGGGGCAGTGGTAAAGAGGGGGGCAGTAGCTCCTCCAATGTTGGTTCATCGAGGTCCAGCCAGGGTTTTTAACTCTGAAGAAGAGGCTACAGAGGCAATTATGAGTGGTAGCATAAAGCCGGGCGAAGTAATAGTCATTCGTTATGAAGGTCCGAAGGGTGGGCCTGGGATGAGAGAGATGCTCACCCCTACCGCTCTGCTAAGTGGTATGGGTATGGATAAGGAGGTTGCCCTCATCACTGACGGGCGTTTTTCGGGGGCAACTCATGGTGCCGCTATTGGGCATGTCTCACCTGAGGCAGCCAGCAAAGGACCTATCGCTGCCCTAGCCAATGGTGATATAATCAAGATTGACATTCCAAATTATAAGCTTGAGGTAGAGCTTAGTGATGAAGAGATAGCTAATCGTCTGGCTCATCTGGCTCAGTTTGAGCCTAAAATAAAAACAGGTTATCTTAAATACTACGCAGAAAAAGTATGTTCAGCTAGCACTGGAGCTGTGTTTCCGAAGTAGCAAAGGCTAATGGAAATAGAGGAACACCTTATTACATATACTGACCATATGCTCTTGGTCGGATGTCAGTTAGAGGAATCACTAAGAAAATGGTGAGGGATACGCTGGCTAATCCTGAGCAAACAGGCACAGGATATAAAAGCAGATTTCTAGCTTACAAAAGTTTTGGCAATAGGAGAATTAAAGTTGTATACACCAAAGAAGATGAAAGGTTTGTTATTATCTCTGTGATTTGGGATTAAAGGAGGGGAAATGCAAATTACATATGACACAAAAGCCGATGCCATGTATATAAAGTTCTGTGATGGCGAGTTTGTCGCCAACAGAGAGGTTGAGGAGGGGATTATCATTGATATGGGCAAGGGGAATGTCGTTCTGGGGATTGAAATTCTGGAGGCAAGTACCCGCTTCCGGCCGGAAGATTTAGCCAGAGTAGAGATTCAGATGCCCTTACACCTAGCAGCCTCGAGCTGAAAAAGGAGAGAGTTTTTGACTCGAATCTAAGAGAATTAGGGAGACTTATTATGAAGATGACTGGTGCTCAGATTCTATGTGAAAGTTTAGTAAGAGAAGGGGTAGAGGTTATGTTTGGTATTCTTGGTGGCGCTATTTTGCCATTTTATGATACCATACCTCAATATCCCCAGCTTCGCCATATTCTGGTGCGTCATGAGCAGGCGGCTGCCCATGCCGCCGATAGCTATGCCAGGGTTACCGGAAAGGTAGGCGTGTGCCTGGCTACCTCTGGTCCTGGGGCGACTAACCTGGTAACCGGGATTGCTAATGCTTACCTTGATTCTGTTCCTGTGGTAGCTATAACTGGTCAGGTAGCCAGACCCTTTATTGGCAAGGATGCTTTCCAAGAGATAGATATTACCGGAATCACTTTACCTATTACCAAGCATAACTACATTGTCCTTGATGTAGGCTCACTAGCTAAGGTAGTTAAGGAGGCTTTTTATCTAGCCAGGAGTGGGCGACCCGGACCAGTGCTTATTGATCTACCGAGAGATGTTCAAATAGACCAGGTAGAATTTCATTACCCAAGCCGGGTGGATGTGCCTGGCTATAAGCCAACGCTTCAGGGGCACTCGGCACAGATTAAGAAGGCGGCAAACCTTATAAATGAGGCTGAGCGACCGCTTATAATTGCTGGTAGGGGGGTAATTATCTCCGGGGCATATAATGAGCTTAAGCAGCTAGCCGAGACAGCGCAAATAGCGGTGGTTACTACCTTGTTAGGCATTAGTTCTTTCCCTGAGTCTCATATTCTAAGTCTTCATATGCTGGGTATGCATGGTATGGCTTATGCTAATATGGCGGTTGATGCTGCTGATGTCATTATTGCTATCGGGATGAGGTTTGATGATAGAGCTACAGCTAAGGTAAGTGGCTTTGCTCCTCATGCCCGCATTATTCATATTGATATTGACCCAGCCGAAATCGGTAAGAATGTGCGTGTGGATGTGCCTATAGTTGGTGATGTGAAGGCTGTTCTAAATGCATTAAATAAGCAGGTTATCTCTACCGAGCATATTGATTGGCTTCGCCAGCTTGATGATTGGCGAAGGGAGCATCCGTCAATAGTAATTAGGGATAGTGAAGAGCTCCTGCCTCAGTATGTCATTCGCCAGATATATGAGGTAACCAAGGGCGAGGCTATTATTGTTACTGGGGTAGGGCAGAACCAGATGTGGGCAGCTCAACACTACTGGTATAATAAGCCAAATAGCTTCATCTCATCAGGTGGTTTAGGCACTATGGGATTTGAGCTCCCGGGAGCTATGGGGGCTAAGGTAGGCTGTCCTGATGAGATTGTTTGGTGTGTTGCCGGTGATGGCGGTTTTCAGATGACTATCCAGGAGTTAGCCACCATTGTTCAGGAAAAAGTGGCAGTTAAGATAGCCATTATTAATAATGGCTTTCTGGGAATGGTAAGGCAATGGCAGGAGTTATTCTACGGAAGGCGGTATGTAGCTACACCCTTATCTGGTCCTGACTTTGTCAAGATTGCTGAGGCATATGGTCTTCCCGGATTAAGGGTTACTGGTAAGGAAGAGGTAGTGCCAGCTATTGAGCAAGCCATGGAGTATCAGGGTCCTTTCTTAATAGATTTTGTGGTAGAACCGGAGGAAAATGTTTATCCTATGGTGCTACCAGGGGCATCTTTGGCTGAAGTTCTTGAAGAACCTAAGGGGGAGGTGACGGCATGGCCACGACGAAGCACACCCTAGTTGCTCTAGTAGAGGATAAGCCCGGAGTGCTTAACCGTATGGCGAGCCTTTTTAGAAGGCGGGGCTTTAATATTGAGAGTATTGCCGTAGGGCATAGTGAAGTACCTCATCTATCGCGCGTGACTATCGTTGTTGATGGGGCAACAACGATGGTGGAACAGGTTAGAAAGCAGTTGGATAAGGTCATAGATGTGGTCAGGGTGTCTGATATTACTGGGGACAACACAATTGCCCGGGAATTGGCACTTATAAAAGTAAAAGCCACCTCTTCTACCAGAAGTGAGATTATTGAGATTGTGGACATATTCAGGGCGAGTATAGTAGATGTTGCCTCTGGCTCGCTAACGATTGAGGTTACCGGTGACGAGGAGAAAATCAATTCCTTACTAAATCTGCTTCGTGGTTTTGGTATTAAGGAAATAGCCAGGACTGGTCGTATCGCCATGACCCGCGGAGCTTCAGGCTCGCTACTGGTGGAGGAAAGGTTATCTAAGGCTCGTAAGAGGCAAGAAACAGCCTAAAGGTCATCTATCAAGGGAGCCTTGAAGGGGCTTGAAGCCGTTACGAGAATTCCCTTTAAAACCTAATTTTCCCATTAGAGTATACCAAGCCTCCACGACATGAAGAGTGGAGAGATATGCCAAGTGAAATTAACACTGCATACCCCTTACAATACGAAACCGAAGTGCTTCTGAAAGACGGCTCAAGAATTTTGCTGAGGCCGATCCGGAGGGAGGACACCGAGCGCTGGCTGGCCTTTGTTCGCCGGCTTAGCCGCCGTACTAAGTACCTCCGCTTTCACTATGTACCAAAAGAGATGGGACAGGAAGATGCCGTTCGATTCTGTACAGTGGACTACATCAATACCTTTGCCTTCGTTGCCGAGGCACTGAAGGAACAACGCAAGAACATAGTAGCTATCGGGCGCTACTACCGATTGCCGAACAAGCACTCGGCAGAGGTGGCCTTTGTTATCGAGGATGTTTACCAAGGGAAGGGTATCGGCACCAAGCTCATGGAATGGCTGGCTAATGTAGCCCGTGACAACGGCATTACCAATTTTGAAGCTGACGTGTTAGCTGAAAATGAACAGATGATAACTGTTTTTAGAGACTATGGATTTCATGTTACCAGCGATCTTAAGTGGGGTGTATATCACGTCACCTTTCCCATCACCCGGACCAGAAAGGTGGTGAAGAAAGAGGAAGAGAGGGAACGTATTTCAACATTGGCCTCACTTCGCTCTATGTTATACCCGCGGTCAATAGCAGTGATAGGTGCTTCTAGGCAGCCGGGTGCCCTTGGCCACCTCATTTTCCAGTATATAATGAAAAATGGGTTTTCTGGAGTCGTTTACCCGGTGAACCCGAATGCTGATGTAGTAATGTCAGTGAAAGCATATCCTTCAGTACTCGATATCCCTGGTGATGTGGATCTGGCAATTATCGTAGTAGCAGCCAAACTTGTGGCCAAGGTGACTGACGAGTGTGGGCGCAAGGGAATACATACCATAGTTGTTATCTCTGACGGGTTCAAAGAGAGAGGAGCTGAGGGAGCTGCTCGGGAAAGGGAACTGCGCGACATCACTCTGGGATATGGCATGAGGCTAGTAGGACCAAACTGCATGGGGGTTATCAATACTGACCCCAGGGTAAGGCTAAATGCCACCTTTTCACAGGTCTACCCACCGCGGGGCAATACTGCCCTTCTCTCCCAGAGTGGGGCAATGGGACTGGTCATCCTAGAACATGCCAATAACCTTAACATGGGTATCTCTACCTTTGTCAGCGTTGGCAATCGTGCCGACATCTCGTCCAATGACCTACTACAGTATTGGGAGCAAGACCCGGCAACAAAAGTTATAATACTCTACCTAGAATCGTTCGGTAACCCGCTTAAATTTAGCCGTATTGCCAGGAGAGTAGCAGCCATCAAACCGATATTAGCCCTGAAGAGTGGTAGCACTCCTGCTGGCTCGCGCGCCGCGTTATCTCATACAGGGGCCCTGGCTACTCCAGAGATAGTATCCGAGGCTCTTTTTCGCCAGGCAGGGATTATCAGGATAAATACCGTAGAGGAGCTCTTCAATGTAGCCACTCTGCTCTCTAACCAGCCGGTCCCCAAAGGCAGAAGGCTGGTGATAGTTACCAACGGCGGTGGGCCGGGCATAATCGCTGCCGATGCCTGTGCGCACCACGGGCTGGTGTTACCAGGACTCTCTCCAGAAACGATAAGGGAACTGAGACCTGCTATCAAGCGGGATATCGGGCTTGGTAACCCCCTTGACTTGACCGCTGGGGCCACAGCGGAGGAATTCGAGGGTACCTTGAAGGTGCTGGCTAATGACAAAGGCAATGATGCTGTCCTTGCCATATTTATACCACCTACGGTCGTGGACCCAAAGGCTATGGAGGATGCCTTACGGCGAGTAGTCCCTGTTTTTCAGCGGCAAAAGAAGACTTTGCTGGTGTGCTTTATGGGTCGGAGGGGTACACAGGGAAGGCTGGGTTCCGGCGGTAAATTCGTGCCTTGCTATCTCTTCCCTGAAGACGCTGTCTCAGCGCTGGCCAAGGCGGCTGAGTATGGCGAATTTCTGAGAAAGCCCAAGGGAGTTGTCCCCAAGTTTCATGGCATTAAGCGGGAAAGAGCGCGAAAGATGGTTGAGAAAGCAATGACCCGCAGTGCGCAAAGACCGCTCTGGCTTTCGGCAAAGGAGATATCTGAACTGCTCGTCTGCTACGGTATACGCATTGTTGAAACTTTAGTGGCTGAGACAGCGGCTGAGGCGGGTGCACTAGCCTTAAGGATAGGGTTCCCTGTCGTAGTCAAGCTCAACTCATCCACCATCGTACACAAGACTGACGTCGGCGGGGTCATACTTGACCTCAGCTCAGAAAATGATGTGAAGAAGGCTTTCGCTGATATCCAAGCCAGGCTCAACGAAATTGGACGTGAACATGAGATGAAAGGCGTTACCGTGCAGCGCATGGTGAAGGGAGGGGTAGAGGCAATCGTCGGCGTGACACAGGATCCATCCTTCGGGCCGCTCATAATGTTTGGCCTCGGAGGAATATATGCTGAACTGCTCAATGACGTAGCCCTAAGGTTGCACCCGCTCACTGATTTTGATGCTAGAGAGCTGATGAGCTCTATCAGGATGGCAAAATTGCTTGAGGGGTTCAGAGGTTCACCGCCCAGTGATACCCAAGCTCTAGAGGACCTGCTGCTCAGACTCTCGGTGCTAGTTGAAGATATACCAGAGATTGCCGAACTGGACCTGAACCCGGTAAAAGTGATGCCACAAGGGGAAGGTTACTGGGTGGTAGACGCCAGGATTATGGTGAGGTAAGGGCCAGGGACGACAGTAAGCATGGTAATTTCCTCAGTGCATAATGTATAATCAAATCACAATCGGAGGTGCGAAAATGTATAAGAGGATGCTTGTTCCATTGGATGGCTTGGAGCTAGTGAGGTAGTCTTTCCTTACGCAAAAGAACTTGCTGGCAGGCTAGACCTAGACCTAATCTGATGCGGCAATAAATGAGGGGGAATAAATTATGGCTAAAATATACTATGACAGTGACGCCGACCTGACCTTGCTTAAAGAGAAGGTAGTGGGCATTATCGGCTATGGAAGTCAGGGGCATGCCCAAGCTCAAAACCTCAGGGATAGCGGCTGCCAGGTAATGGTGGCTGAGGCTGAGGGGAGTCAGGGTTGGAAGAATGCCAAAGAGGCTGGCTTCAGCGTACTAGAGGCGGCTGATGTAGCCAAGGAAGCTGATATTATTGCCATGCTGGTTCCTGACACCTTACAGCGAGACATCTATTACCGGTCAATTGAAAAAGGGCTAGCCCCAGATAATATGCTGATGTTTGCTCATGGCTTCAATATCCATTATGGGCAAATTATGCCGCCACCTGATATTGATGTTACTATGATAGCTCCCAAATGTCCGGGGCATATGCTACGGCAACTCTATACTGAGGGGATAGGACCTCCGGCACTGGTGGCGGTTCATCAGGACGCTTCAGGTAAGGCAAGAGATATAGCCCTTGCCTATGCCAAGGGTATCGGCTGTAGCCGAGCCGGCGTCCTTGAAACCACCTTTGCCGAGGAGACAGAGACCGACCTTTTTGGCGAACAGACGGTGCTATGTGGCGGCGTTTCAGCTTTGGTGAAGGCTGGATTTGAGACATTGGTTGAGGCTGGCTATCAGCCGGAGATAGCTTACTTTGAATGCTTCCATGAGCTTAAGCTCATCGTTGACCTTATGTATCAAGGGGGCTTAGGCTATATGCGCTACTCAGTCAGTGATACCGCTGAGTATGGTGATTATACTCGGGGACCAAGAGTCATTGATGACATGGTTAAAGATGAGATGGGGCAAATCCTGGCTGAGATTCAGGATGGCAGCTTTGCCAAAGAGTGGATTCTGGAAAACCAGGCTGGGCGCCCGGTTTATAATGCCTTAAAGCGTATGGATGAAGAACACCTCATTGAGCTCATAGGTGGAGAGCTACGCCAGATGATGCCGTGGCTGAAGGGGTAAGTAATAAGCTGGAGTATATGGAATGGCTATTCCTTCAGAAAAAGACATAGAGCTGCCACTACTTCAAGAGATTGAAGCTGCAGGTGGTGAGGCAAAACCATCAGAGTTGTATGATAAGATGGCAAGGCATTTCCCTCAACTGACTCCAGTTGACCTAGAAGCAAAATATTCAAGGACTGGTCAACTTGTTTGGCTAAATAGAGTCCAATGGACTCGGAATGACTTGATTAAAAAGGGAGAGGTAGACGCTTCTACTCGAGGAATCTGGAGGATTACTGAAAAGGGAAGAGCAAGGTTGGGGATAACGCCTGTCCAAAAACGTCCAGCTATCACAATCCGGGTCTCAATC
>JAUWEU010000012.1 GCA_030608125.1 Dehalococcoidia bacterium | reverse complement strand
AAAAGATACCACGAGGAGCACATAAAGGTATCCATAGTATCAGTCTCCCTCTTGGCTGGAGCCGAGCATTGTGGGCAGGTAGTATTGACAAACTGCTCACAATACTTCAACGGGGATTCACCGGTAGGTCTGAACTCAGCGTCTTCAGGTAGCAATACTGGTAGGTCTGGCTCAGGGACAGGGACAATGCCACAGTTAGGACAGTAAATCATGGGTATTGGTGCTCCCCAATATCGCTGGCGGGAGATTAGCCAGTCGCGAATCCGGTAGGTTATGGTTCGCTTTCCCCAACCCTTCTCCTCCAGAAAATCAGAGATTGCCTCTATGCCCTGCTGGCTGGGGAGCCCATCAAAGTTTCCTGAGTTCACCATAACACCCGGTTCAATATATGCCTCCTTTAGCTCCTCCCCCTGCCACGCGGGTGGAGCTATCACTAGTCTAATGGGTAAGTTATACTTCTTGGCAAAAGCGAAGTCACGCTCATCATGAGCTGGCACCCCCATTACTGCTCCGGTGCCGTAGCCCATCAATACATAATCAGCAATCCAGATAGCCACCTTTTCCCGGTTAACTCTATTTGTGGCATAAGCTCCGATAAACACCCCATCCTTTTCCTTCTCGGTTGATAGCCTCTCTATCTCGGTCTGGCGCTGTGACCGTGCCACATAGTCTTTAACCTCAGCCCTTTTCTCAGGCGAAACTAGCCTAGTCACCAGCGGGTGCTCAGGAGCCAGAACCATAAAGGTAACACCAAAGATAGTATCAGGGCGGGTGGTAAATACCCTGATTTCCCTTTCATCTACTCCAGGATGGTCAAGGGCGAAGGAAATCTCAGTGCCTTGGCTCTTACCCACCCAGTTCCTCTGCATCATCTTTATTCGCTCTGGCCAGTCAATGCCATTATGCTGCATAAGCTTATCAGCATATTTGGTGATTCGGAAAAACCACTGCTCCAAATCCCGTCGGCTCACTGCTGCCCCGCAGCGCTCACAGAAGCCCTCCACTACCTGCTCATTAGCTAGCACCGTCTGACAGCGGGGGCACCAGTTAACCGGAGCCTTGCCCCGATAAGCCAGACCATTCTCATACAGCTTCAAAAAGAACCACTGTGTCCACTTGTAGTACTCAGGGAGGCAGGTAATCACCTCCCGGTTCCAGTCGTAGATAGCACCCATGCTCTTAAGCTGGCGGCGCATATTGTCTATGTTTTGCATCGTCCAGGTGAAAGGGTGGATGCCCCGGCTGATAGCTGCATTCTCGGCTGGTAGTCCAAAGGCATCAAAACCCATAGGGTGAAGCACATTATAGCCCTGCATTCGCTTAAACCGGGCATGAACATCAGACGGAGCCATAGCGTACCAGTGCCCGATATGCAGGTCACCTGAAGTATAGGGGAACATGGTCAGCGCATACCACTTGGGGCGGGGGTCATCCTCGCTAACCTCGTAAAGCCTGTCCTCAGCCCACCTCTGCTGCCACTTCTTCTCTATCTCTTGTGGGTTATATTTAACTACCATCTATCTCCCTTATCTAAATAAAAGCCCTCCGCTTCCAAAATGTCAAGGCGAAGGGTAAGATTGCCAGACTATGGTGGAGCTGGGGTTACAATTAGTAAAACTTTTAGCCTCACCTTCAGCTTCTAAGCAACAATACAAATTCATCCACACTTAAGCCCTGACAGCCTCCCATCCTGAAATGATAGGAAGCTGCGGCATTTACACCACTACCTCTGCCGGTAGCTCCACCTCCCGGGTCTCTATAGTGAGAGGTAATCTGTCCTCAGCCCGCTCGGCTAGTATCTGCCTAATCTCCTCGGTTAGCATCTCAGAGGTTTCTCTAAGTATAGGCATTCCCTCTTTATGACGCACCTTCAACACACCGGAGATAGCCTCCTTGATATTGTCTAGGGCTTCCTCAATACTGTTCCCTTGGCTGGAGCAACCAGGCAGAGCAGGGCAATGAATGGAGTAGCCCCCATCTTCCTCAGGTTCTAAAATGACAGTGAACTTGCAGGGATATTGTGCGGTCATATCGCATTACTTCAAAGTGGAGCTGGGGGGATTCGAACCCCCTACCTTTTGACTGCCAGTCAAACGTTCTCCCGATTGAACTACAGCCCCACAAACATATTTTACTGCTTATGTAACTGCTTTAGCAACCTTTGCCGTGAAGGTCAAGGCATTATCTTTAAGGTCAACTATAATGGTATCACCTTCCCTAAACTCACCTCGCAACAGCTTGGTTGACAGGGGGTTTTCTACATAGCGCTCAATGGCTCGCCTTAGCGGTCGTGCCCCATATATTGGGTCATAGCCTTCCCTAGCCAGCCATGATTTTACCTCTTCAGTTAGCTCTACCCCTAGCTTGCGGTCAGCCAGGCGCTTTTGTAAATCCTTTACCAGCAAATCGACTATACTCCTGAGTTGTTCCTCAGTTAGCTCGTGGAAGACTATAATCTCATCTATTCGGTTAATGAACTCAGGGCGGAAGGTCTTCTTAACCTCACCCATCACCTTTTCCTTCATGCTCTCGTAAGCCTGTTTCCTGGTTTTGGCTTCGTCCTTCTGCGTAGCAAAGCCAATACTCGCCTCGCGCTTGATGAGTTCAACGCCAGTATTGCTGGTCATAATGACTACCGTATTCTTAAAATCTACAGTTCGCCCATGACCATCAGTTAATCGTCCGTCATCAAGGATTTGGAGCAAGGCGTTAAACACATCGGGGTGCGCCTTTTCAATTTCATCAAGCAGGATTACCCGGTAGGGGCGCCGTCTTACTGCCTCGGTAAGCTGTCCCCCCTCGTCATAGCCAACATAGCCCGGCGGGGCGCCATAAAGGCGTGATACGGTATGCTTTTCCTGATACTCTGACATATCAAGACGCACTATGGCGTTCTCATTATCAAACAAGAATTGAGCCAGGGTGCGAGCCAGTTCAGTCTTACCGACACCGGTCGGACCTAAGAACATAAAGCTGCCAATAGGTCGCCTCGGGTCCTTTAACCCGGTTCTACCTCTCCTGATAGCTTCACAAACGGCGGTAACCGCTTCTTCCTGATTTATCAGCCGCTCGTGGATTCGCTCCTCCATATGAAGCAACTTCTCGGTTTCACCCTCTAGCATCTGGGATACAGGAATGCCCGTCCACTTAGAGATTAACTGGGCAATATTCTCCTCATCCACTATCCCATCAATCTTCTCCCGGTTTAGCCAACTGCTCTTAGCCTGGTTATAGTTCTCCTCCAGGCGCAGCCTTTCGGCTTTAAGCTGGGCAGCATGCTCATAATCCTGCCGTTGTGAAGCTGCCTCCTCCTCATTAATTAACTGTTTAAGTTTTTGCTCTAAGGATTTAACCTCATGCGGGGCACTCTCAGTATCAATGCGCAACTTGCTGGCTGCCTCATCAATAAGGTCAATAGCCTTATCCGGCAAATACCTGTCTGAAATATAGCGCTGACTCAACTGAGCCGCTGCCTCTATAGCCTGGTCGCTTATCTTAATCTTATGATGCGCCTCATACCTGGGGCGTAGTCCCTTAAGCATCTCAATAGTAGCCTCAATACTGGGTTCACCGACGAATACCGGCTGAAGCCGCCGCTCCAATGCTTTATCCTTCTCAATAAACTTGCGGTATTCGTCAAGGGTGGTGGCGCCTACACACTGCAATTCACCATGAGCCAGGGCTGGCTTGAGCATATTACTGGCATCAATAGCCCCCTCAGCCGCCCCAGCCCCAACTACAGTATGGAACTCGTCAATAAACAATATAATCTCACCCCGTGCCTGCCGAACCTCGTCCATTACTGCCTTAAGCCGCTCCTCAAACTCACCACGGAACTTGCTCCCTGCCACCAGTGCCCCCATATCCAAAGCCACCACCTTACGCCCCTTAAGTGAGTCAGGAACATCATCAGCCACAATCTTTTGCGCCAGTCCCTCAGCAATGGCAGTCTTGCCTACCCCGGCGTCGCCGACTATTACCGGATTATTCTTGGTCCGGCGGGTAAGTATTTGCATTACCCGCTTAATCTCATCCTCGCGACCAATAACCGGGTCAAGCTTACCCTGACGAGCCATCTCAGTCAGGTCACGACCATACTTTTCCAGAGAGCGATACTTGCTCTCCGCCCTGGCATCGGTAACCCGGTGCCCACCACGAATGCTCTGAAGGGCACGATACACCTTCTCCTGGTCAACACCAAAGCTCTTCAGGATGCCAGCCGCTTCACCCCTCTCCTCCCCAGCTATAGCAATCAGCAGGTGTTCAGTGCCAATAAACTCATCCTTAAGCCTATCAGCCTCAGCCGCTGCTGATTGCAACAGTTGGGTAATGCGTGGTGTGGCATAAATCTGGGCTCCTTCGTAAGCAAGGTGAGGCGATTTCTCTAGGACGGCTTCTACCTGCTGTTTCACTGCTTCAACATCAATACCAAGCTCCCTCAATATATCACCAACCAGCCCCTTTTCCTGCTGGAGTAGTGCCAGCAGGATATGCTCCACATCCCATTGGCTATGGCGATAGTGACGGACTAGCTCCTGGGAGAGAGCTAATGCCTCCTGTGCCTGCTCAGTAAACCGCTCCTGCATCATGACAGACCCCCCTCCAAACCGCTCTTAGTGCCCAAGTTAATTCGGAGAAAATCTTCAATCTGCTGCCGAACCTCAGGATGTTCCCAATTATACTCGTGTCCCGGGACATTAATGCAATGGCTAAATTTTACCGGTTTCCCTTCTAGCTGATGCTTAATCCATCTAAAGGGAGTAGCCAAAAAGGTCTTAAACATAGTTACTATATCCCATTCCATCATAGCATCAGGCATCAGCCCGTTACTATCTATTGCCAGTGTTCTCTTGGTAACTACTCGCTGAGACCTCTGGGTAAAAAGCATACCTAATTCAATACTGTAAACCTGACGAAGCCCTGGTATGCATTGCATCACTGCATTACCGAAGACAGCTCCTTGACTTATCCCTATCAGTATTACCTTGAGATTATTGGTGTGGCGGGTTAGAAACTCCACTTCAGCGGCCATTATCTTTGACTTGGAGGCAAAGAAACGGAACTGTTCCTTTATATCCCGTATGCGCTCCCGCCAACCGCTTTCGGTGCGGAAGTGCTGGATTAATAACCAAGTATAGCCCAGCCTTTCTAGGGTGGCGTTGATGCCGGTCACGATGCTTCTCTCCCATTGCAGGCAGTGCTCTAAATTTGTAGTGCCCCACCCGCCAGGGTTATGAATAAGGAGGAAGTCTTTGCCTTGAGCCCTGGAACAAATATCCAGAAGCCGGTTAGTGAAGCCGTCACACTTTTCGGTTTCATCCCCAAAGAGTTGATGAGCCAGATGGTGAGCTTCTTCCTCCAAGGCTAAGTCAACATCAGTCATTTTTAACTGCTCGGTGGTATTTCCTACCTTTGATAAGTTATTTTCATCATGAAGGTGTTTCTCTGGCTGGTTCAACTACATATTCCTCCTTGTTCTTACCCCCTGCCTTACCTCTCTGTTTGAGATAGGTTGTATTGCCTTTTTGCCAGACCCAGAGGTGGTGGTCTGGTATAACCCAGCCGGCAATAGATTGCCTAGAAGGATAGGCAATAAAGACAGCATCAGCTACCCTGTTGAGTTCAGCCAACGCCTTTCTAGCGTCATCAGTGGTTGGCAAGTGCTCCAGTAGGTGGCTAGCGAAAGCAGCCCCAAAGCTCTTATCCGAAAATGGGATATGAGTAACACTGGCAATTACACCATTAGGGTGGTTACCTATTGCGCGTCGGTCAATGTCGAGGCAAACATCACCTTGACCATGAGCCATCCCCAGTCTGAAAAAACGACGCCGCCGACTAATCCCAAGAGGTCCACTGGCCACAAGCAGTGGCTTATTTCTCTCTAGGGCATAGGCACTGGCTGCTTTATATTTCTTGTTTTTGTCTCGGATTTCGCCTAGCCAAACAGCTAGCTGCCAGCCTCCCGCTCCAAGACATATCCCAAGCACTAAGAACCAAGTAAGGTACACCATATTACGCTTTCCTTCTACACTCCTAGAAAACCGAATAAGGAAGTCAGCCCGAAATAGCCACAAAAGGCTATGAATAAGCTTTTAACTGTGTTACCGAGCAAGGAAAAAAAGAAAAATTTGTGCGGGGGGTAACGGAGCGCTCCTATAGCAATAGTCATAGGTAAATGGATGGGATTGAGTATAGCCGACATACCAAAAACTGCCCATGAACCATGCTTCTGTGCCCAGTCCATAGCTCTGTTATAGAAGCGATTATTAATCCTAGTAGTAATTCTCTGAGAAAGACTCCTGCCCCCATAGCCAATCATGAAGGTGGGCAAATGACCTAGGGTGGCACCTAAGGCTGAGGTTAGTCCTACCCATACTGGCGCTAATAGTCCCCAGTGAGGAGTTAACACACTGGGTAGGGTGAATACCAGAAGCCAATAGGGAACTGGTATCGCGGTAATACTTACAGTACTCCCGGCGATGAAAGCAACAATGAGTACGCCTAACAGGCTGTAGCCTTCTATATATGCCACATCCATTAAGGAGTCTTTGTAGTAAATAGCGGCAAGGCAAAGCCCAATAGTGGCTACTATTGCTAGGGCACCTAGAAAAATCTCTCTTTTTGGCCAGCGTTGCTTGACTTCTTCGTCCATGCTTACAGCATCCATCCTAATTTAGCGAACTTGAGCAGTTTGCCATCTTTCCCGGTGAGAGAGAATAAACCTGCAGTATAGCTTAAAACTCTGTCCCTCATGCCATCATATATAGCCAGAACACCTTCTCCCTTTAGTACCCTATGCATCTCCTCCAATACTGCTCGTCTTTGTTCAATCTCATGAAAAACATCACACATCCAAACTATGTCTATACATTCATCAGGCAAACTTGTTTTGTTATCAGAAAGTATTGTTTCAATATTGGACAGTCCTGCCTTCTTTGACTTCTCCTCTACTATCTTCAGTTGACGGGGGAAGCAGTCCAAAGCATATACCTTCCCCCTCTTGCCTACTATCCTGGCCGCAGGAATGGTAAAATCACCGGTGCCACAGCCATAATCCAGAAAGGATTGCCCCTCCTCTACTAAGCTAAACTGCTTCCACTTTCGCCGAATACTTCGTCCGCTATATATAGCCCTCCATAGTGGCCACCAGTGAACCCAAAGTGCGTAATGGGCTCTATATATCGGGTTTAGTTTTTCCTCAATAAAGCGCTCTATCCAATCCACAAATTCTGTTCCTTCTAAATACAGCCGAATACTGCTCCGAGATAACTCTATTATACCTAATCCTTTCATAATAGCGCAAGGTATTGTTTAACTATACATCAAGCCGCTCTCTCCTTCTTACCTTGAACTGATAAGGACCGGGGGTAATGGCAACAAAATAGAAACTTGACAATTAAATTCGCCTAATTTATTATTATATAAAACCTACTTCTCACCGATAAAAGGGTGGGAGGAAATACCCCGCAGAAACTAGAGGCTGTTTATCACCGGAAGTTTGGTGTATTCTTAGGGAATTTCCAACTTTCTATATCTTCCAATTTGGTTTCTTGGATGTCAAAGTATATCTTTATTACTGGTGGTGTTGTTAGTTCAGTGGGTAAGGGTATCACTGCCGCCTCTATTGGCACTATTCTAAAGAGTCGTCAAATCACCGTCTCGGTGCAGAAGCTAGACCCTTATCTCAATGTTGACCCAGGAACAATGTCACCCTATCAGCATGGTGAGGTATTTGTCACTCAGGATGGTGCTGAGACTGACCTTGATTTAGGCAACTACGAGCGTTTCATTGATGTTAACCTTACTGCTGAGTCCAATGTTACCTCAGGACAAATCTATAGCGCCGTTATTGCCAAGGAGAGGCGGGGTGATTTCCTGGGTGGCACTATTCAGGTGGTACCCCATGTTACTAACGAGATAAAAGAGCGGTTTAAGCGATTGGCTCAGAAATCACAAGCTGAAGTAGTTATCATAGAGGTAGGTGGCACGGTAGGCGATATTGAGGGGCAGCCCTTCCTTGAAGCCATCAGGCAGATGAGAAATGATGTGGGACGGGATAATGTGCTCTATATCCATGTTACCCTCCTTCCCTATCTAACCTCTACTCAAGAACTGAAGACCAAGCCCACTCAGCATAGTGTTAACGAGCTCAGGCGCATTGGTATCCAGCCTGATATTATCATATGTCGCAGTGACTACCCCATCTCGGAAGGGATACGGGATAAAATATCCCAGTTCTGTGATGTCGACAGGCAAGCTGTTATTCCCTTACTCACAGTATCTACCATCTATGAGGTACCACTAGTGCTGGAGGCGGAAGGACTGGGGCAGCTAATTGTGGCCAAGCTTAGCCTTAAGCCACACCAGACAGACTTGAGCCAGTGGCAGGAACTGGTTAGATGCCTTAAAGAACCCCGTGAACCAGTTAATATTGCCCTGGTGGGTAAATATGTGGAATTAAAGGATGCCTACTTCTCGGTTCGTGAAGCACTATGCCACGCTGCTCTATATCATAATAGAGATATTAACCTCATCTGGGTTCACTCTGAGGACTTGGAAAGGGATGGCGGTGAGGCTCTACTACGCTCAGCCCAGGGCATTATCGTTCCTGGTGGCTTTGGTGTCAGAGGAATTGAGGGCATGATAAAGGCAGCCAGCTATGCCCGAAACAATGAAATCCCCTACCTTGGACTGTGCTTAGGGATGCATGTTATGGTAATTGAGCTTGCTCGCTATGCTCTGGGTTCAACCAAGCCAAACTCTACCGAGTTTGATGCCTCTACCCCCTACCCGGTTATTGACCTCCGCCCTGAACAGAAGAATATAGAAAATAAAGGCGGCACGATGCGTCTGGGTAATTACCCCTGTCAACTGGTTGATGGTAGCCATGCGGCTAATGCCTATGGAGATAGCTTGGTTTATGAGCGCCATAGACACCGCTTTGAATTTAATAATCAATTTGGTAATTTATTACAGGAGGCGGGAATGGTTTATAGTGGGCTATCCCCTGACGGGAGACTGGTGGAGGTCTGCGAGCTAGCCAACCATCCCTGGATGGTGAGTTGCCAGTTCCACCCTGAATTTGGCTCTCGTCCTGGTTATCCCCATCCCTTGTTCCGTGATTTTATCGGTGTAGCCAAGAAAATACTGCGTGAAGGGGCTCAACCACCACTACCCCTTTCGTCCTAGTTTGTGATAAAATACCGTCCACCTAGATAGAGAAAACTAAATGCTCATTTTTCTGGACACAGCCAATATTGACCAAATCAGGCAGGCGGCTAAGCTGGGCATCATTAGTGGTGTTACTACCAATCCCACTCTGATGTCCAGGGAGAAAGCGGCTGACTATGAAGCTACTATCAAAGAAATCTGTTCTATTATCCCCGGCCCTGTTTCGGCTGAGGTGCTGGTAGAGGGAGCTCAGGCAATGGTTGAACAGGCACGAGACATCTCCACCTGGGCGCCCAATATCGTGATTAAAATCCCAGCTACTTCTGCCGGGCTGGAGGCAACATCAGCCTTAGCCAAAGACAATATAAAGGTAAACTTTACCCTGTGCTTCTCGCTGAATCAAGCTCTCCTCGGAGCCCTAGCTGGAGCTGCCTATGTTAGCCCCTTTGTCGGCAGACTGGATGATGCTGGTCATGACGGTATGCAGGTAGTCAAGGATATTGTTGATGTATTTCAACACTATCAATTGCCCACTCAGGTAATTGCTGCCAGCATTCGTCATCCTCTGCACTGTGTGGCTGCGGCTAAGGCGGGGGCTCATATTGCTACTATTCCCTACAATGTATTGATGCAGATGATTCGCCATCCACTTACGGATATAGGCGTGGCTCGCTTCTTTGCCGACTGGCAACGCGTGTCACCGTGATGAAAACTAAAGCGGGAAATCGGTAAGCTGTGTAGAGGGGCTTTAGTCTCTAAATCTCTAAGGGAGTGAGGTTG
>JAUWEU010000039.1 GCA_030608125.1 Dehalococcoidia bacterium | reverse complement strand
ATCCTTCTTATTAGTGGCTGTGCCCCAGCTAATCAACCGCCAGTTATCTCTAGCCTTACAGCCGATGAAGAACAGGTTAATCCTTCTGGTGACTGTCAGGTTAGGTGTGTTGCCTCAGACCCGGATGAGGATGAACTAAGCTATACTTGGTCAGCTAGTGAAGGGGATATTTCTGGGGAAGGGGCTGTTGTCACTTGGGTTGCTCCTGAGGAAGTTGGTGCTTATACCATCACGGTTAAAGTTACCGATGGTAGAGGTGGTGAGGCGACAATGCAACTGACCATAGACGTAATAGTGAATCACGCCCCGGTTATTGAGAGTTTGGCCGCTGAGCCATCGCCGGTAAGACAAGGTAAGACCAGTACTATCGAGTGTGTTGCTTCTGACCTGGATGAAGATGAACTTAGCTACTTGTGGTCAGCAAACAGAGGAAATATCTCTGGGCAAGGCTCTACTGTTGCCTGGACAACACCTAACGCTTGCGGGACCTATATTATTACGGTTACCGTAGCCGATGGTAGGGGCGGTGAAGTGAGTGAGGAGCTAGAAGTCGAGGTGATAAAACCCGGCTGAGGCTAAGGATGGGGCCTGGAAGGTCCTAGGGCGCTAAGACTAATCGGAGCGAGTTAAGGCAATGACACGACAGAGACAAGTTCATCGTCCTCTGTTATTGATGAAGCCACTGAAAGTATAAGCATTGTAGTGAGTTGTCTGTGCGGGTGAAGGTAATCTAAGCTACAAAATTGTATGTAACGGAGGGACAGGAAGAGAGTTTTCAGGCGATTGTAAATGATTGAGGCGATTATCACCTTTTTTAAAGATGTCGGGTTAAGTTTTATTCCCCTTTTTGTAGCTGTTGATGCTATCGGCATTCTGCCCTTCATTTTATCCTTGACTCAGGATATGAACCCTGCAGAACGACCCAGGACAATTCGCTATGCCATGCTCACTGCTTTCGCACTGGGCTTGGTATTTATCGGGATTGGAAAAGGTATATTTTTTGTCCTTGGCATTGCCATTGGCGACTTTTTAGTAGCTGGTGGACTGATTCTGCTGGTGTTATCTATCAGGCATTTGATAACCGGCAAATTTGTGGAGTTTCAACCAAGCGTTTCCAAAGATATGATTGGGGTGGTACCCATAGGTACACCCCTAGTGGTGGGACCGGCAGTTCTGACCACATTACTCCTTCTCACCCAGAAGCATTTTGTTCCCGCGGTAATACTTGCTTTCGTGCTCAATCTGGCATTTGCCTGGCTTGTCTTTGCCCAGGCAAACAGGGTAGTTCGCCTGTTGCGGGAGCAGGGACTTCGGGCATCGTCTCAAATAGCCAGTCTACTCCTAGCAGCTATAGCAGTGATGATGATTCGCCAAGGTCTTACTGAAATCCTGATGTGAGAGCCTAAAAAACTCCTGGATACCAGCCACCATTGACAAGTCATATAATTATAGCGCATAATAGCCTAAATACTCAGATTAAAAAGGGGCTAGTAAGATTGGTAAAGATTAGGTTACGGCGGGTAGGTACTAAAAAAAGACCGAGTTATCGAGTTGTAGCAGCCGATGCTCGAGCCCCCCGTGATGGGGCGTTCATTGCTACTATAGGACACTATAATCCCTTAACCGACCCGGAAACAGTAGTTATAGATGAAGAAAAAGCAATAAACTGGCTCAGGCAAGGAGCTCAGCCGACAGCTACTGCTGCCAGATTATTATCAAAGCTAGGCATTATGGAAAAGTTCAAAGCAACCAAGGAGAAAACATGAAAGAAATAGTAGAATACATCGCTAAATCAATTGTCAATTTACCTGACGAGGTGGTGGTTACTGAGGAAACTACTGACGAAGGCGTAACGCTTAAGTTGCAAGTTGCTGAAGAGGATAAGGGGAGAGTTATTGGCAAGCAAGGGCGAGTGGCTGAAGCCATGCGCACTTTACTCAGGGTAAAAGCAGCTAAGCAAGGCACCAGAGCTACCCTAGAGATTATCTAAAAATAACTCGCTGAGCCACCCAGAATTGGGATGAAATTATCCGAGCCGGAATTTATAACCATTGGTAAAATTCTAGCTCCTTGGGGGGTTAAGGGTAAGCTAAAGGTAGAGGTAGAAACCGATTTCCCCCATCGCTTCGCCCCTTGTTCCAAGGTTTACATTAAGCATCAGCCCATGACTATTGACGGCACTGAGTGGCATAAGGGGAAGGCAATTATCAAGCTTAACACCATTGATAGCATTGAACAAGCTCAAAAGCTTAAGGGGCAACCTGTAGAAATACACCGTAGCCAACTTAAGCCTCTGTCTGAAGGGCAATACTATCATTTTCAACTCATCGGGCTAGAGGTATGGACAACCCAGGGTGAACTATTAGGAAATATCACCGAAATTTTAGCCGCAGCCAGTAATGATACCTATATAATCAGCAGCCCTAAAGGAGAGCTCCTTATTCCTGCCATTGAGGATGTAGTAAAATCTATTGACCTTGATAATAGACGCCTGGTTATAGAAGCTATTGATGGATTACTGAGCTTAAATCAAAAGTCCAGTTAAGCTGAGATACCGGGCTTTCTCTTTCTCCTTTTCTCTGCCACCTTAAGGCGGCCAAGCGAGCGTCGTAGTGCTGCCTCAGCCCGAGCTGCATCAACCGCAGGTGGATGACGACTAAGTTGCTCCTGGGCTCGGCGCTTTGCCTCTTCAGCCCGAGCTATATCAATCTCCTCAGACCTTTCAGCAGCATCAGCCAGGACAATAACCCTATCAGGACGCACCTCAAGAAAGCCACCAGAAATGGCTAGGGAGAATTCCTCCCCACCCTTCCTTACCCGCAGCTCACCTACCTGCAAGGTAGTCATCAACGGGGCATGATGGGGCAAGATTCCCAGTTGACCTTCAATACCTGGGGCAACGACCACATCCACCTCCTCTGAATAAACCACCCCTTCAGCAGTAACAATATCAAGCCTTATACTAGACACTAACTTACCACCTACGCCTCTAATTTCTTCGCTGCCTCTACTGCCTCATCTATAGTCCCCACCATATAAAAGGCTTGCTCAGGCAGGGCATCATGTTTTCCTTCCAGAATCTCCTTAAAGCCACGCACCGTTTCCCCTATCGGCACATACCTTCCCTCTCTTCCAGTAAAAACTTCAGTAACAAACATTGGTTGAGATAAGAACCTCTGTATTTTGCGGGCTCGAACTACGGTAAGCTTATCCTCTTCACTGAGTTCCTCAATGCCCAGTATAGCGATTATATCCTGGAGGTCCTTGTAGCGTTGCAAGACCTGCTGCACCCCACGAGCTACCCTATAGTGCTCCTCACCAACAACATTAGGGTCAAGTATACGGGAGGTTGAGGCTAGTGGGTCAACTGCTGGATATAAGCCTTGTTCAGCAATAGACCTCTCCAGAGCAATAACAGCATCAAGATGACCAAAAGTGGCAACTACTCCAGGGTCAGTATAATCATCAGCCGGAACATAGATAGCTTGAAAGGAGGTAATTGAGCCCTGCTTAGTAGAGGTAATCCTTTCCTCCAGTTCGCCCATCTCTGTAGCTAGAGTAGGTTGATAGCCTACAGCCGAGGGCATTCGTCCTAACAGAGCTGATACTTCCATCCCAGCCAGGGTATAGCGATAGATATTATCAATAAACAGCAAAACATCCTGGCGCTCAACATCACGGAAGTACTCCGCCATACTTAGCCCGGTTAGCCCTACGCGAAGGCGAACCGCAGGAGGCTCATTCATCTGACCGAAAACCATCACCGTCTTATCAATCACACCAGAAGCCTTCATTTCATTCCACAGGTCATTACCCTCACGAGACCTTTCTCCAATACCGGAGAAAACAGAAAAACCACCATGCTCAGTAGCAATATTACGGATAAGCTCCATAATAATAACCGTCTTACCTACCCCAGCACAACCATAGGCACCTATCTTACCCCCTTTGGTAAACGGGGTAATCAAGTCAATAACCTTAAGCCCGGTTTCCAGCATTTGGGTAGATGTCTCCTGTTCCTCAAATGAAGGTGGAGGACGGTGAATTACCCAGTGTTCCGTAGCTTCAACAGGACCAAGGTTATCTATAGCCTCTCCCATAACATTAAACAGTCGCCCCAAGGTAGCTTTTCCCACCGGCACAGTAAGGGGTGCGCCAGTATCAATGGCTTCAACACCCCGTTCCAGCCCATCAGTAGACGATAAAGCCAGGCACCTGACCCAGTTATTACCGATATGCCCCTGAGCTTCAAGCACAATCTTGCCACTATCAGTGGTAATCTCAATAGCATTGTAAAGTGCTGGCAGCTCATCAGGGAGAAACTCTATATCAACTACTGTCCCAATTACCTGAGCCACTTTACCTTTTGCCATAATAACCTCCTCTTCCTAAGCCAGAGCCGCAGCGCCGCCGGTAATATCAAGAAGTTCTTTGGTAATTGCCTCTTGTCTGGCTTTATTATACATCAGGGTTAAATCTTCAATGAGTTCGTTTGCATTATCAGTAGCATTTCGCATCGCCACCATTCTGGCTGACTGCTCACTGGCAATAGACTGCAGAATAGCATGGTATACCTGCATCTCTACAAATCGTGGTAAAAGCTCACCTAACACCACATCAGGGCTTGGTTCATATATATAGTCCACATTCTGCGCTGCGGGTATAGCTGCCGGCTCAACCGGAAGTATCTGCTGCAAAATTGGTCTCTGGAGCATTGTGGAAATAAATTGAGCATAGACTAAATAGACCAAGTCTATAACACCATTAGTGTAATCATCAACAATAATGCGGGATATGGGTAAGGTATCAAGTAAACTTGGTTGGTCACCAAGCCGGGTAAACTCAGCCCGAATATCCCGACCATGCCGTCTCATAAAATCAATCCCCTTGCGACCAACAATAATGAGGGTAATCGGCACAGTTTGCTCCAGGATGAAGCTTGCTGTCTTCCGATTAATATTAGCATGAAGCCCGCCACACAAACCACGGTCAGGGGTGATATGCACTACACCAATTTTGGTCACTGGTCGGCGTTGTAGCAAGGGATGCGCCAGCCTACCTTCCTGAGGTATAGCAGCTAGGTCGGCTATCACTTGATATATCTTCTCTGAATAGGGTCGCCCCGCCAAGCCTCGCTCCTGCGCCCGCCTCATCTTTGAGGTGGCTATCATCTCCATAGCCCTGGTAATCTTGGCTGTGCTCTGAATACCACGTATTCGGCGGCGAATTAAGCGAATATCAGCCATTTATTAATCCTAAAATGTCATACCTTGTTTAAACTCGGTAATAGCTGCCTTTAAAGCCTCTTCAGTCTCAGCCGTAATCTCCTTTTCCCTGGCAATAGCCTCACCTATTTCAGGGTGATTTGCCTCCATAAACCTATGGAAATTAGTTTCAAAGGCAGTAGCTTTATCTACAGCTACATCATCAAGATAACCGTTAATAGCTGCATACAGAATCATAACCTGTTTTTCCACTGGCATAGGGACATACTGAAGTTGCTTTAAGATTTCAGTAAGTCGCTGACCACGCTCAAGCTGAGCTCTGGTTGACTTATCCAGCTCGGTAGTGCCAAATTGAGCAAAGGCAGCCAGCTCCCGGTATTGAGCCAGCTCCAACCTGAGTCTACCCGCCACTTGCTTCATTGCCTTAGTTTGGGCGGCGCTTCCCACCCGAGATACTGATAAGCCAACATTCAATGCTGGTCTGATACCAGCATTAAACAGGTCTGTTTCTACATAAATCTGACCATCAGTAATAGAGATAACATTAGTTGGGATATAGGCAGCTACATCACCAGCCTGAGTTTCAATAATAGGTAGAGCAGTAAGCGAACCACCACCATATTCAGGGGCATACTTGGCTGCCCTCTCAAGTAAGCGACTATGTAAGTAAAAAACATCACCCGGGTAAGCTTCCCGCCCTGGCGGACGACGCAGCAATAACGAAAGTTGCCGATAAGCCCAGGCATGCTTGGAAAGGTCATCATAGATAACTAAGGCATCCCTTCCCTGCTCCATAAACTCCTCGCCCATAGCACAACCGGCATAAGGGGCAAGATATTGTAAGGCAACCGAATCAGAAGCATCAGCAGCAACTACAATAGTATGCTCCATAGCTCCGTAGCTTTCTAAATCAGCTACCACTCGCGCCACCTTGGATGTTTTCTGCCCAATGGCAACATAGATGCAGGTTAAATCACCGCCTTTTTGATTGATAATGGTATCAAGAGCAATAGCTGTCTTCCCTGTTGACCGGTCACCAATAATAAGTTCCCTCTGTCCCCGCCCTAAAGGAATCATACTATCTATAGCCTTAATCCCGGTTTGCACCGGGGTATCTACTGGCTTACGCAACGTAACATTGGGGGCAACACGCTCCATAGGTCGAGTCTTATCAGTCTTAATCGTGCCTTTACCGTCTAGGGGTCTTCCTTGGGGATTAACCACCCGCCCAATAAGGGCTTCACCTACGGGCACTTCAGCAATCCGACCTGTGCACCACACCTCATCCCCCTCCTTAATCTCAGTGTAGTCGCCAAGAATAATGGCAGCCACAGTATCTTCCTCCAGGTTCATGGCAATCCCCATAATCTGATTAGGAAACTGAAGTAGCTCATTATACTTAGCTGCCCCTAGCCCGTGAATTCTAGCCATACCATCACCAACCTCAATTACCGTGCCCACATCCACCATGGTTACTGCCTTACCAAATTGCTCAATCTGCTGCCTTAAGACAGAAACAATATCTTGCCCTCTAGTTGTCACTTAAACTACCTCCTTACCAACTCATTCCTTAGAGCCTCTAATTTGCTGCGGATGCTCCCATCAATAAGCTTATCACCTATTCTAATTATAATCCCGCCGATTAAGCTAGAATCTACTTTGGGTTTAAGCACTACCGGCTTACCGACTATGGTGGTAAGACGCTGGGCTAACCTTAGCCTATCTTCATCATCAAGGGGAATGGCAGTGGTAACCTCAGC
>JAUWEU010000076.1 GCA_030608125.1 Dehalococcoidia bacterium | reverse complement strand
ATGCCCAAAATTTTCATTACTAAACTCGTAACTGATACTTCTCCAGAATAGAGTTAGGAAAGTCAGCATTGCTGGACACATGCTGCACCTCATCCAGCTCCTCCAATTTGTCCAGCAGCTTCAGCGTTTGTAGCGCTGCCTTTTCCTCAAGCTCAACCATAGTTTTGGGCACCATAGATAGCTCAGCCGAGGCTATAGATAGATTTTTCTGCTCTAGTGCTGTCCTGACCATCTCAAGCTCCTCAGGCTTGGTATAAATTTCTATATATTTATTCTCTACCTTAACATCCTCAGCACCAGCGTCAATAGCCTGTAGGGCTAATTCATCAGCATCTAATTCTTTGGTCTCCACCGTAATCAAGCCTCGGGAGTCAAAAAGCCAGGCGACACAACCACTTTCTCCCAGACTGCCACCGTGGCGGAAGAATATATTCCTTACATCTTGCAGAGTTCGATTGCGATTATCACTCAGAGCTTGCACCAGAATAGCCACCCCGCTGGCTCCGTAGCCCTCAAGAACCATCTCTACTAGGTTAGCTGCCTCTGTCTGACCGCTGCCCCGCTTAATTGCTCTTTCTATATTATCTAGCGGCATATTATTATCCCGGGCTCTCTGTATCGCTAACCTCAGCCGGAAGTTTGTTTCAGGATTACTGCCCCCCTCCCGCACGGCAACGATAATCTCACGAGTCAGTTTGGTGAAAAGCTGACCCCGCCTGGCATCAGTCACCCCCTTCTGATGCTTAATTGAAGACCACTTAGAATGCCCCGACATCTCTAGCTCCTCCTTTTAGATTCTAGCACCTCACCTGCCTGCGGTCAAAGGGCTTATCGCTTTATTTGGTTTCACCGGTCACCAGGGCGATAGCATACTCCTTGGAGTGGGAAAGGCTGATAGCCAGCCTAGCTAAGCCCAAGCTGTCAGCTTGATTTTGCGCCTTGCCATGGAGATGAACTAAGGGCTTGCCACTAGGGTCAGACAATATCTCAATCTCTCTCCAGCCGATGCCTTTATTCTGTGTCCCAAATGCCTTTATTACTGCTTCCTTGCCGGCAAAACGGGCAGCCAGCGATGAAGGCTTGTTACGGCTTAACCCGAGCTCTGGCTCGGTATATACCCGGTGAAGGAACTGCTCTCCCCAGCGGGCTATAGCCCTTTCAATGCGAGCTATTTCTATTATATCTATACCAATGTATTGCATTACTGAATCTCTACATATTGCCAAACTTAATTGATATTGTAGCTTTTGGCTATCACTTTGTAAATCATAGATTATTCTGAGACAAATCTTGAAAGACCACAAAGGGGGAGCAATGCATTTCTAGGTATCGGACGAGTCTACAAACTTGACAGGCTTATTGCTTATTGTTACACTTTTTACTAGCCTCTATATTGTTCTACTTATCAAATAAGCTTACTTACTACTAAATTCTCCTCTTTAAAGTCGGAGTGGACAGAGAAGCAAAATGTCAGCAAACCCAGAGAGTAGTAATGCCCGACTAAAAGAGTTATGCAGTCAGAGATTATCACCAAGACGGCTAATTCTTGCCAGCAACCGGGGACCTATTGAATATTATTTTACCGAGAGTAAGCAACTTCGCTTACGGCGCGGTAGCGGTGGTATTGTTACCGCCCTTGGTAGTCTAACTAATTATGTAGAACTTAATTGGATTGCCAGTGCTATGGGGGAAGGAGATAGAGAGGTAGCACGAAGAGCCCACGGAAGGCGCTTTAAAGTACCCTCATTTAATGATAATCTATATCTCAATTTTGTAGTTAGCCCCAGAGATACTTATCATAAATTTTATAGCGTCATTTGCAATCCCCTTCTTTGGTTCCTGCAACACTACATGTGGAATTCCCCCCGCACGCCCAATATAGACCAAGCGATTTATGATGCTTGGGAGAACGGTTATGTCCCGGTAAATCAAGCCTTTGCTCAAGCCGTTATTGCTGAGGCAGCAGCCAATGAAGTGCCACCAATAGTAATACTAAATGACTATCATCTCTATTTAGTCAGTAGTTATATTCGGAGACAGATGCCGAACCTGGTAATTCAGCACTTCATTCATATTCCCTGGCCATCACCAAGCTACTGGCAGCTATTGCCAAGTTCTATGCGACAGGCAATCTTCAGTAGTTTATGCACTACCGATATTGTGGGCTTGCAAACAATGCGAGACGTGCGTAATTTCCTCTACTGTTGTCAATCATTCATGGACGAAGCTGAGATAGATTACAAGCAACAAACCGTTCAGCTAAATGGGCATATTCTTCGGGTTAAAGCCTACCCGGTATCCGTTGATGTCGCCGGTCTAAAGAAGCTCATTTCTTCAGCTAGACTGAAGGAAGATGAAGAGAGGTTGCGTCATCTTTGCGGAGAGCAAACCATAGTCCGTGTAGATAGAGTTGAGCCTAGCAAAAACATCATTCGTGGTTTTAGAGCCTTTGATATGCTGCTGGAGCGTTATCCCCAGTTTCGGGGAAAGGTCAAATTCTTAGCTTTTCTAGTTCCTACCAGAACCCATCTGAAGCCATACCAGAGGTATACGCAAGATGTCACTCAACTAATAGAAGCGATAAATAATAAGTATGCGACTGAAGAATGGCATCCTATTGATTTCTTTTATGAGAATAACTACATACAAGCTATAGCTGGCATGTGCCTCTATGATGTCCTGTTGGTAAACGCTGTTATTGATGGGATGAACTTGGTAGCTAAGGAGGGTCCCACGGTTAATAATCAAGATGGGGTGCTGATACTGTCGGAAACTGTTGGTGCCTGCGAGCAATTAGGGCAAAATGCGCTAACTGTGGCGCCGACTGACTTAGAAGGAACAACTCAAGCCCTGTATACGGCATTGACCATGCCACCTGACGAGAAGAACAAGCGTGCCACTGAACTCAAGAGGTCAATTGAGAAAGAGGATTTAACCAACTGGCTTTTGTGTCTACTGGAAGACGCAGTTAACCTGGTTGAAGAACGGTCTGGGACATCCACTTAAGAAAACGCTCCACATCATTTACCCCATTCAAGGTAAAATCTGCTTCTGTCATCAGCTTTTCTGGCGTTTCCTGAGTAATGATGCCGATGGCAAAACCCTGAAAATTTAAATCAGGGGAAGCGGTGTGTATCGCTCTGAAGGCATCAATATCGGTGGTATCATTACCTAAATAGATACAGCCTTGCAAATTATAGCCTCGTATTAAGTCCAGTGTAGCCATGCCTTTGTTTACCTCTACCGGTGGTAGCAGGTCAATTGCCATTCTCTCCTGAATAATTCGCAAACTTCTGGCACGAGGTGAATCCTCTATCGCCGCCAGGATAAGTTTCTCAGCCGATTGAGGTTCAGGACAAAGACGATAGTGTACGGTAGCCGTTATTCCCTTATCCTCTATGATAACGCCTTTTATGGAAAGTAACGGAGTTAGCTCCTTGATGGCATCTTTTACTACTTTTGAGTAATCCTGGACATCTTTGGCGAATTCAGAATGACCCTCAGTCCATCGCTCCAGTCCATGGTTACCAATATAGACCATCCCATCTATTTTTACCATATCCTTGACTTCAGCCGCCGGTCTACCTGAGATGGCAGCTACTAGAGCTAGATGACTACAGAGGAGGGAAAGATAATGATAACATAATGGGGAAACACTAGCTTGCTGCGGAGTAGGTGCAGTCTGACTTATAGTGCCATCAACATCAGTAATAAGCCCAAAGGGAGACCGCCTGACGACTTCTTCAATCAAATCTAAGTGCTCAAAGGCATACGGCACAAACTAAATCTAACAGAAGGTATGCCTTGCGTCAACTTCAAGCTTCACAAATTGACCTAGGTAAGATAGAATAGCATTTAGGATGCAGAAGACTGAAAAGCCAGGGCTGCCAGTTTTAGCCATAGATGTCGGCGGCACCAAGATTATTACTGCTATTATTGCTAATAGTGGTCAGGTGATGGCTAAGGAATACTATCTTACCCTGGCTGATGAGGGACCGCAGTCGGTAATTGAAAGAATATTTTCAGCTATAGACCGCCTCCTTAGTCTAAGAAATATAGGCTCATCTCAACTAGCCAGTATAAGTATTGCTGCTGCTGGAGCAATAAATTTTGATAAGGGACTAATAACCTCGTCACCAAACCTCCCCGGCTGGGATGCTGTCCCATTGAGAGACATCATAAAGGAGAAATACAGGGTTATTACCTTCCTAATCAATGATGCCAGTGCTGCTGCCTTGGGTGAACATCGGCTTGGTGCTGGGAGGGGAGTAAGTAATCTTATCTACCTCACGGTGAGCACTGGTATTGGCGGCGGCATTATCATTAACGGCAAGTTATACTCCGGTCAAAGCGGTGGTGCTGGTGAGATAGGGCATATGACCATTGATGTTAA
>JAUWEU010000060.1 GCA_030608125.1 Dehalococcoidia bacterium | reverse complement strand
AGGGTGAGAACATCCACCTCTTGCCTCATCTGTTTAAAATGTTCTTTATGGGCTACGCCAAAGCGCTGCTCTTCATCAATGATTAACAGCCCCAAGTCTTTGAAGACCACATCCTTTTGTAGCAACCGGTGGGTGCCGATGCAGATGTCCACCGTGCCATTAGCCAGTCCGTCAACGATAGCCTGCTGCTCTTTTGGTGTCCGAAACCGACTTAATACCTCAATTCTTATCGGGAAGGCTTCCAGTCTCTGGCTGAATGTAGAGAAGTGCTGCTCGGCTAGCACTGTAGTCGGCACCAGCACTGCCACTTGCTTATTGTTCATCACTGCCTTAAAGGCAGCCCGGATACCTACTTCAGTCTTACCATAGCCGACATCCCCACAGACCAGCCGGTCCATAGGTTTGGCTTTTACCATATCTTCCTTTACCTCTCGCTGCGCCTTTATCTGGTCAGGGGTCTCAACATAGAGGAAGGAGGCTTCAAGCTCTTGCTGCCATACGGTGTCAGGGGAAAAGGCAAAGCCGGGGATGACTTCTCGGGCAGCATAAAGAGCTAATAGCTCCTGAGCAATGTCTTCTATTAACTCCCTGACCCGTTGCTTGGTTCGTGTCCATTCCTGAGTGCCCAGTCGGCTCAGTGCCGGTGGTTGTTCGCCAGCCCCTATATAGCGGTTGACCCGGTCTATCTGGTCGGTGGGGACATAGAGCTTGTCACCGCTAGCATATTCTAAAACCAGGTATTCCTTTTGGCTGTTATTGGTGCTCATTGTGGTAACACCGGCAAATTGGGCAATGCCGTGCTCAATGTGCACTACATAGTCGCCCGGGGTCATGTCAATAGCGAGCTTGCGATGTGGTACCGGTCGTTTTTTGAGTAGCCGCCGTTGCTTGGTAAATCCGAAGATTTCAGCATCGGTATAGAGGTGGATGTCATTATTCATGACCCAGCCTTCAGCCAGCGAACCCTGGAGCAATGTTAGTGACCCCAGTGTGGGTATTGGCTTGATTTCGGTAAGGGGTGGGGCAATAATATCTTCTTCTTCAAGCAGCTCTGATAATCGGCTTGCCTGATGGGTGACGAGGATGAGCCGGTGTTTTTGGTTTAAGAACTGTTTAGCCTTTTTGATGAAACCAGCTAGCTGTCCGGCATAGCTTTGGGCGGGAGCGAAGTTTAATTGGTATGGTTGTTCATTATCACTAATACCCCAGGCGGTGAGCGTTAAGCTTTGCCTATCTCCTATTCTTGGCTCTAGCTCTTTCCAGGTGAAATATGGTCTGGGAAAATTATGGGGCAGTTCTCCCTGCTCTAGCTTCTCGGCACGCAACTCATTGGCTTGAGCATCCAGGTCTTCTACCGTCAGTTTAATGTTCACCGGTTCATCTAGTATTAGAAGGCTATCTGGGGGCAGGTAGTTCAGGATGTTGTCCTTATTGAATAGCGGGGCATAAAACTGTATATTGCTGGGTCTTTGTTTATTAAGCAGCATAGCTAGTTCTTGTTTAAACTGCTGGCATGTCTCAGCGGCACAATTAGACAGGTCTATATTATTGACCACTGGCTCAAGCTCTGGCTTGTTACTTAATAGCAGTTCTGTGGCTGGACCAACAGCTATGGATGATACTGCCGTTAGTGAGCGCTGACTTGATGGGTCGAAGAATCGGATGTTGTCTATGGTATTACCGAAGAATTCAAGCCTGGCTGGTAGTTTACTGGTGGGGGGGAAGATGTCAATGATACCACCGCGGTGACTTATAGTGCCTGGCACCTCAACTATGTTTTCCAAGCTGTAGCCTATAGCCTGCCATTGGCTTAGCAGTTTAAATGGCTCAATATCCATACCTAACTTTACAGTGTGGCAGGTGGAGGTGAAATCACTATATAGGGTTATCTTTTGCATAAGTGCCGGGGCGGAGGCGACAACTAGAGGGGCGGCTACATCAGGCTCACTGGCTATATTAGCTAAAGCGGAAAGTACCTGTATTCTTTCCAGCTCGGTGGAGGTATCTGAGGCAAGGCGCTGGTAGGGCAGGGCATCGGGCTCAGGGAAGAGCTTTACCCAGCTAGAGTTACACCAGGTTAAAAGTTGTTCGTAGAGCTTTTTGCAGTTCTCTGGTTGTGCGGTAACTACCAGCATAGGTAATCGCCGGCTGTGGTGTAGGGCAGCTATGAGATAGGGCTTGGCGGCATTGAGCGCTACTACCCTGGTATTGCCCTTTGGCTGCTTTAGCTCGTCTGTAAGCTGGCGATAGGCAGGCATCTCCTCAATGAGATGTAATAGTGGAGTTAGGTCTAGTTGCATGTTTCTTCCCCAAACGCCTATAGGGCTAGCCGAAACGGACTAGCCCTCGGCTAAATTGTAGCACAGGGGTAGTGGTGCCACAAGTTCAGATACGCCTTAGCGCGCTTAAGGCTATTATTAAAGCCAAAACCAAAATACTAGCGCTTAATACTAAGCCCAACTCCACCCCCACCATTCCTCCCACCCAGCCTATTATGGGAGCCCCGGTGGCAACCCCGGCGGTAAGGAGGGCATGAAACATTCCGGTTGCCATCCCACGCTCTTCAGGAATCGTATGGTCAGCAACCAACGCTGAAATAGATGGAAAGAGAATTCCATAGCCTATCCCGTATAATGCCATTACCGCCGCTAGCAGCGGGAATGTTGCCATCGAAGGCAATATAACCAGCGAAACTATGCTAAGGCTCAGACCGGCAATAGTTGGTATCAGCCGCCCTACTTTATCAGAGAGAGCCCCGCTCGGAAACTGCGCAATTATGAACATAATAATGAAGGTAACCAGCAACATCCCCACATGAAAGATTCCCATTCCCAGGTTGTTCACATAGATTGGTAGCAGTGTAACCACACCCCCAAAAGCAAAATAATGGGCGAATATGGAGCAGTAGGAGAGAGTTAAACCTTTTCTCCTCAGCAAACCTTTTACCTGGTTGAGAGTTTCACCAAATGAGGTCTTGGCGGTCATACCACCTCTCTTCTTATTAGCAGGCAGCAACAGGCTCAGCACCACCCCTATGATTAACAGTATCGCCCCGAACAGGAAAACAGCTTTGTAGCCAAATCGAGGGGCAATGACAATCCCACCCAACCCATAGCCTACCAAGGTAGCCGCCGCCAGGGACATACCATAGAAGCCCATCGCCCTGCCCTTCTGGGTTCTACCGGAATAATCAGCAGTAATTGACATAGTAGCCGGACCTACCAGACCACCGCTCATCCCGTGAAACACCCGCACCAAAGCCAGGTGAATCGGCAAGCGGCACAGGGAATAGAAAAACATGCCCAGAGCATCTCCGATTAGACCAGCCACTAACGGTACCTTATAGCCCACCCTATCAATCAGCCGACCAGACAGGATATTGGCTATGGTATTGGTTATGGAATATAGACCAATAATAAGACCGACGATGCCGATACTGGCACCAAGCCCAGAGGCATAGAGAGCTATGATTGGAATAAGCAGATGGGTGTCAAGAAAGCCAAGGAAGGTTATGACTGAGGTAAGGGGTAAGACCCTTTTAGTCCGGGGCTGCTGCAATTCGTTCATCCTATGCCAATATGATAGCATTATAAGAGATTAGATCTCCTTTGTTCAACTTGCCTTAGCCTGATATAATGGAGCAAATCTATTTAAATTTGGTGGTAAGTGGATAAAACCAGCCATAAAAAAACTAACCCAACTTTGCCCTATCACCGAATTGTGGCTAAGTTTGGCACTTCTCTTCTCACCGGCGGCAGCGACCGCTTGGATGGGGACATAATGTCAAGATTAGTCGCCCAGGTGGCGCAACTTCACCAGCAGGGGCTGGAGATGCTTGTAGTTTCTTCCGGGGCAATAGCCTCAGGCAGACATAAGTTGGGGTTGACCAAGGAGCTTAGAGGTATCCCTTTTAAGCAGGTGCTGGCTTCAGTGGGACAAAATCGCTTGATGCAGGCTTATGAGCAGCTATTTAGTCAATATGATATTACTGTGGCTCAAGCCTTGCTTACCAAAGCTGACCTTTCCGACCGGGCTGGCTATCTGAATGCCCGCAATACCCTTTTAGCTTTGCTAGAGCTTCGGGTGTTGTGCATTGTCAATGAGAATGATGTGGTGGCGGTGGATGAGCTTGAGGAGGCTAAATTTGGCGATAATGATAATCTTTCAGCTATGGTAGCCAATCTGGTTGATGCTGACCTGCTGCTAATTCTTACTGATACCGCCGGGCTATATACTGCAGACCCGCACCGTAATTCTGATGCCTGCCTTATTTCGCAGGTGGAAAGGATAGATTCGGAGATTGAACGTCTGGCGGCTGATATACCCAGTGGTCTGGGGACTGGAGGTATGATTACCAAGATAGAGGCAGCCAAGCTGGCTACTGCCTCCGGGGTAACGGTGGTTATCGCTGATGGCAGGGAGCCAGGTATTATTTTACGGCTAGCCGCCGGTGAGGCTTTGGGCACTCGTTTCTTGCCAGCTACCAGCAAGCTGGAGAGTCGTAAGCGGTGGATGCTCAGTGGTCTCTCTACTAAGGGGAAACTGGTGGTAGATTCTGGGGCAGCCGTAGCGCTAAAAAAGCAGAAGCGGAGTCTGCTGGCTGCCGGTATAAGGCAGGTTGAAGGTGATTTTCAACGCGGTGATATAGTAAATATCTATGATAGCGAAGGGTCTCGCCTTGGCTGTGGCATAACCAACTATAGCTCGGCTGATATTTCTATTATTAAGGGGACACACTCCAGAAAAATTGCTACCCTCCTCGGCTACGACTACGGCTCCGAGGTAATGCACCGCAATAACTTGGTGGTATTATAGGTTTAAGGGAGGTGGATATGAAGACCAATGTTCTTTATTTTGGCGACAATCTGGAAATACTGCGTAAATATATCCCCGACAACTCTATTAACCTGATATACCTAGACCCACCTTTCAGCAGCAAGAAGGACTACAACATTATTTTCAAGGAGGCGAGCGGTGAGCAGTCTGCGGCGCAAATAAAGGCCTTCAGTGATACATGGCACTGGGATAAGGCAGCAGAGGATACATATCAAGATATTATTTTAACCTCACCCGCAAAGGTAGCCAAACTTATAGACGCCATAATTAGCGGGCTAGGACGAAACGATGTCACAGCATATATGGTGATGATGGCTATCCGCCTCGTTGAGCTCCACCGCATATTGAAAGATACAGGTTCACTTTATCT
>JAUWEU010000095.1 GCA_030608125.1 Dehalococcoidia bacterium | reverse complement strand
GTTCACCAATAATCTATTGCATATAGTCTCTAGCTGCTCATCATCCAGTTGCCCTTGGAGTAAGTAGCGCTTTGCCGTTTTAACTGCCCTGACGCCCTCCACATCTAAATCTAGGACTGCTTTCATGATAGTGTCCTCGACTGGGTCAGTAACACCAGCATTATAGGTAACTTCAATAGTATGAGATTGCTTATCAACCTCACCCCCTTTATCCCCCTCTCCTTGATAAGGAGAGGGGGAAAGATTGTCTTTGAAGGGGCTTAGCCCCTTCAAACTTCCCTTAGTATTGGTTGAAGGGGTAAAGCACTGGTAATCTTGAGTCACCGGGTCAGCCAGAAGGCAGCGACAAATCAGGTCTAGCTTATCAGTTGTCAAATCCGCATCCAGCCAGTATATGTCCACCACACGAACACTGGAAACGGTAGTTACCCCTAGGTCATATATATCCCTAACCAGACCAAGTCCTCTAGCATCAGGGAGATGGGGCTTAAGACAAACTTCCACTCTATGCATCAAATCACAACCTTATATCAATTGGGGAGATTTTTGGAGGGGCGAAGTACCATGATAGGAAGATACATTCATATCATAACTATCTTCCCCTTCCCCTTGATAAGGGGAAGTCGCAGACTCGACTCGGAGAGGGGATAAAGAGAATAGGGTTTATGAAGTAAGCAGCTCAGTTACTACCGTATTTATCTCTCGCCCATCGGCTTTTCCTTTAAGCTGAGCGATAAGCTTGGACATAACCTTTCCCTTGTCACCGGGTCCCCGCGCCCCCACCTCCTCAATAACCCGGCGAGCCTCGGTTATAATCTCCTCCCGAGACATCTGCTGCGGTAAATACTGGTTTAGGATAGCTAGCTCCGCTTCTTCTTGAGTCACTAAGTCCTGGCGGTTTCCCTGCCTAAAGGCTTCAATACTCTCACGGCGTTGTCTGGCTTCCTTGGCAATAATACCAAGAATATCAGCATCATCTAAAGTAACCTGCCGGGCGATTTCAGCATTTTTAATGGCTGCCATCACCAACCGGATTACTGAACGCCTTACCTTATCCCCACCCTTAAGCGCCTGCTTAAGGTCTTCCACTAGCTTTTGTTTTAACGGGGATCCCTGAGAATCTTGATTTTTGGGGTAAGATTCTGCTTCCACTTTAATCCAAAAAAATATTGGCTAGCTTCTGGTTGCTCTAACACTCTTGCGTCTCTTAGCTGCTTCCTTCTGCTTGCGCTTTACACTAGGCTTTTCATAATATTCTCGATGTCGTATCGCGGACAGGATGCGGTCCTGCTGCACTCTCTTATTAAACCGCCTGAGCAAACTCTCAAAGCTCTCACCACTACCAATTATTACCTCAGCCAGATAGCATCATCCTCCTTGTTATAAAGCTCGCCTAAATATTAAAAAGGTTGAAAAGGCAAAGCCTCTTCCAAATCTACGCCTATTTTAGTCGGTATAAACTACCCTTGTCAAGAAACGGTAAATAGATTACACCCTCCTCGGCTTCGCCACATAACTTAGTTTTGCCCTGATAATGTAAGAAGGCGGTATAAGCAGCTATAGCTGCATCACAGAGATGGTGGTTGAATCCATCTACATAGGCAGCAATGGTAGGCAGCAGACGGTTAATATGCTGCTTTAAGAATATTAGACCGTCTGGTTTTAATTTGGGCGGAATACTTTTGCCAAAAAGGCAAACCTTACTAGCATAGGGATAGACCTCAATAACCTGGTAACCCCTAGTTTCAAGCTCAGTCCTCAATCTAATACCGCGGTAAACCATAGCCTTGATAATAGATTTTTTGGTAGTGAAATAGCAAGGGATACCTAACCTAGCCAGCTCCCGCTCACAACCCCTGCCTTTAACCCCAGCCCTTGGTTGACAAGGACAGCCCTCTTCCAAGCAGCACAGCCCTTTGGGTAAACTAAGTGGGGCATCAATAGCTACTAATTCAAACTCATGCCCACTCACAACTTTCAAGATGTCCGAATCCTGATAAAGAAACCCACAGTATATGAGCTTGAGCTCTCTATCCAGCCCTAGACAAGCGCTAGGTTTAGCCTCGGCTGAGGTAAGGTCAATACCCAAAAAGCCTGCCCCTTTTTGAGGTTGAAGGTTGTTTATTAACCTCACCCCCTTAATTTACCCCAAAAAATCAAGATTTTTGGGGACCCCTTAATCCCCCTCTCCTTAATAAGGAGAGGGGGATTGTTATATAAGAGAGGCGAAACCTCTCTTTGACTCTCATACTCTGGGGTAGTCAGGGAGTTTTAGAGGGGCGTTAGCCCCTCTTTATTTAACTTCCCCTTCCCCTTTGAAGGGGAAGTCGCAGACTCGACTCGGAGAGGGGATAAAGGGGATAGGGTAGATAGACAATCTTAATGCCCACTTCTCCTTAATATCTCACGAGCCGCCACAATACCTGAAGCTGATGCCTGGATTAAACCACGGCTAACACCAGCTCCATCACCAACAGCGAATAAGTTACTCACCTCAGTCTCCAGGCTGGGGCTAAGTTGGGGTCGGCAGGAATAGAACTTGACCTCAACCCCATAAAGTAAGGTATGACGTGAAGCCACACCTGGAGCCAGCTTATCCATTGCCTGAAGCATCTCCATAAGTCCACTAAGATGACGATAGGGAAGGACAAAGCTTAGGTCACCAGGAACAGCACTTTTCAAGGAGGGCTGAACTAAGCCCCGCTCAATACGGGCTGGAGTAGAACGCTGACCTTGCATCAGGTCACCCAAGCGCTGCACCAGCACCCCACCACTAAGAATATTAGCCAGTCTAGCCAGATACTTACCATAGGCAATGGGTTCCCGAAACGGCTCGGTGAAGGTTGTGCTCACCAACAGAGCAAAATTAGTGTTTGAACTTTTATGATTAGAATAACTATGCCCGTTAACTGTGATTACCGGGTCGAAACC
>JAUWEU010000020.1 GCA_030608125.1 Dehalococcoidia bacterium | reverse complement strand
CAATAAGTTGACAATTACGTAAAATAATTCGTGCTTATATAATATTTAATAAAGATTACAATTGCTAACATTTTTGCTAACGAACTTTTGAGCATCATCGGCGTTCAGGCTTACTTCTCTTCTTCCCCCCGACTACCCTCTTCCTCAAGCTGTTCCATAAGGCGGGCGGCTCGGGGGTAACCGATGCGTAAACGCCGCTGCAAAAAAGAGGTAGATATATGCTTATGCTCCCGTGCCAGTTGTTTGGCTGCCTCCAGTAGTGGGTCTTCGGGGAAGCCTCCTTTTCTGCCACTGGCTACAGACGGGACAAGCTCCTCAATCCTTAATGAAGCTTCTTCCCTTTGCTGGCTACCCCAGAAATAAACCAGCCTCTCTGTCTCAGCATCAGAGACATAGCACCCCTGGAGACGCTTGGGCTTAGCTGCTTCAGTGGGCATATAGAGCATGTCTCCCCTGCCCAGTAGCTTTTCAGCACCGCCCATATCAAGGATAGTGCGTGAATCTACCTGAGAGGTAACAGCAAAGCTGACGCGGGTGGGGAAATTAGCCTTAATCAAGCCAGTAACCACATCTACTGACGGGCGCTGAGTAGCTACGACCAGGTGAATGCCGGTAGCCCGGGCAAGCTGGGCTAATCGGCACAGGATATGCTCTACCTCATCAAAGCCAGCCATCATTAAATCGGCAAGCTCATCGATGATTAACACTAAATAAGGGAGCTTCTCCTCCCCCTGTTTATTTCTATTGTAGCCTTCAATGTTACGGGCACCGGCTGTAGCCAATTGTTGATACCGCTTGTCCATCTCCTGGTTAAGCCAGCGCAGTGTGCTCAAGGCTTTGTTAGTGTCAATTATAACCGGCGCAGCCAGGTGGGGTATGCTATTGAATGGCGTCAACTCCACCCGCTTGGGGTCAATCATAATAAACTTGACTTCATTAGGGGTATTATATAGTAGCAAACAGCAGACAATGGAATTTAAGCAAACCGTCTTGCCACTTCCGGTAGCCCCAGCGATAAGCAGGTGGGGCATCCTGGACAGGTCGGCAGCTATTGCCTCACCGCCAGCACCTTTGCCCAGTGCCAGAGCTAGCTTAGACTTGGACTCTATTCTCTGGAAGGAGCTGGTCTCTATTACCCCTCGCAGACTAACCAAGCTTGAAATGGTATTAGGCACCTCAATGCCTACTACCGATTTACCTGGCACCGGAGCTTCAATCCTGATACTGGATGCCGCCAAGGCAAGAGCCAAATCATTAGCCAGTGAAGTAATTCTCTCTACCTTGACCCTTGTCTTAGATACCTCCTCCAGCCGCACCTTAACACTTCCGTCTCTATCCCTTTCCTTTACTTCCTTTAGCTTTCTATCCCAGCCTGGTTCCACGCCAAACTGGGTAACTGTCGGTCCAGCGTTTATCTGCACTACCCTAGCCTCAACGCCATAACTGGCTAGAGCTTCCTCTAGTAACTTGGCTCTCTGCATATTATCGGCTTGACTAAACTCGACTTCAGGAGCCCTATCCAGAATATCAATAGGTGGCAACCGCCAGCCGTCAATGGTAATTAAAGCCGATGATTCTCCATATTTTTTCCATACCTCTTGAGCCACCTGCTTTAGTTCCTGTTGAGCCTGAGTAGGAGTAAGCATTGGGGTTACCATTTCCTTCTCCGGTTCTATTTCGGCGGGTTTAGGAGTTGCCGGAACCGTGGGAAATGATGGCTCTTGTTGAGGGGTCGGTCTAGAAGCCGGTCGTCTTTTCAACTGCTTGCCCGACCATGAGAAGAAACTTAGTACCAGACTGAAGCAAGCTCTAGGAGCTACCAGAATAGTGCCAATAATGACAAACCCCAATATCCAAAGGATGGCAATAAAATCCTCTTGACCTATGATAGCTAGACCGAAGCTACCCCCCAGGTTAAAGAGGGCTAGTATTCCCCAGGCAGCTAGAATGAAGGCAATACCACCTAGCCACTGATTCCAATGATAGATAAGTGAGGATAGCTTCCGTCGCCATATTACCCAGACCAAAGTTCCCAGAGCTATGATTATAAGGACTAGCCCCCAGCCAAACAGCCTCAGGGTATTACCGGCAATATTATTAGCCCATAAAGTTACTGCTGACCATTGCCAGAATAGCAGTGCCACGATGAGGACGAGGAGTATAAGCCTCCGCACCGGCGGCAGAGCCATAAAGTGAAATAGCCGACCCCACCACGACTTTCTCCTCGGCTTTTTTCTGGATTTACTCCTGATATTGGCTCCCCCTTTAGTCATATAAAGCTACACCTTTACCACAACCGGAAGGATCATAGGACGGCGTTTAGTCTGCTCATAGTAAAACTTATTCAATATGTCCCTAACTTTAGTATTGACAAAACCCCACTCGGCAGGGTGGTCACCACTACGGTCTAGGGCACGAGCCACTAGGTCACGACTCTCATCTATCATATCTTTGGACTCTCTGGTATCAACAAAACCCCGTGATACGATGTCAGGACGCCCCACCAGCTTACCGGTTTGCTTGTTGACGGCAATAATCACCACTACTATTCCATCCCTTGATAGCATTCTTCTATTACGTAGAACAAGGCTGCCAATATCACCTACGCTCAAACCGTCCACATACACATTACCGGCACTGACTTTGCCGGTTATCCTGCCTGCCTGTGGGTTAAGCTCAAGTATATCGCCATCTTCCAGCACGAAGGTATTTTCCTTTGGGATGCCTATTGATTCGGCTAATTTAGCATGAATACTCAGGTGACGATATTCACCATGGATAGGCATAAAGAACTTTGGCTTGACCAAATTTAGCAGCAGTTTTAGCTCTTCCTGACTACCATGCCCATGGACATGAACCTGGGCTACCTTATCGTATAATACCTGAGCCCCCTGCTTGAAAAGGTTGTCCACTGTTCTATTGATTAGTGCCTCATTACCCGGAATAGGGGTTGCTGAGATAACTACAGTGTCTCCACGAATGATATGAACCTGGCGGTGGTCTTGATTGGCAATACGAACCAGGGCTGAGGTAGGCTCCCCTTGACTTCCGGTGGTGACAAGGACAGCTTTATTATGGGGTATACCTTTAAGTTCATCAAGCCGAGCCAATACGCCATCAGGAGCATTAAGATAACCTAACTCCAGTGCCATGCGAACTATATCAGTCATACTGCGCCCAATAATAAAGACGCGACGCTGATGTTTAGCCGCAGCATCAATGACCTGCTGAACACGAGAGACCAATGAGGCAAAGGTAGTTACAATCACCCTTCCTGGGGCATCAGCCATAACATGGTCCAGGGTTTCACCAACCACCCTCTCTGACGGGGTATAGCCGGGGAGTTCAGCATAGGTAGAATCAGAAAGGAGGAGCAAGACTCCCTGCGCTCCTAGTTGAGCCAGCCGAGAAAGGTCAGTTGGTTTGCCATCAACTGGCGTATAGTCAAGCTTAAAATCTCCGCTATGAACTACGGTGCCAACTGGAGTATATATGATTAAACCTGCTGAGTCAGGTATGCTGTGGCAAACAGGGAAGAACTCTACTTTGAACTTCCCCAGGGTAACATCTCCCCCAGGAGGTACAACTATAAGCCTGGCTCCGGTGAGTGCCTTTCTTTCTTTGAGTTTGACCGAGATGAGACCCTGGGTAAGCTTTGTTGAATAAACAGGTACATTAAGCTGGGGCAGTAGGTAGGGTAAGGCACCAATATGGTCTTCATGCCCATGAGTGATGACTATCCCCCTTATTTTTTCTCGTCTCTCTAGCAGGTAGCTAATATCAGGGATTACCAGGTCGATGCCTAGCATATCCTCTCCGGGGAACATAAGCCCGACATCAATGATGATAATATCCTCCCCATATTCCATTACCGTCATATTCTTGCCGATTTCGCTTAGCCCACCGAGAGGGATTACTTTTAATCTTGGCTTAGTCATAGTTTTAAACCTCAAACATAGTTAATTGTTGTGGCTGTGGCTTGGCTTCAGGCATATTCTTTGCCTCGGCTAGGAGTGATGGAATCTTAAGCATATCAGCCTCTATCGCTTGGCGCAGACTTTGCTGGTGAAGAGCTGCCGCTGGGTGATACATAGCATAGTAAATAGTATTACCTCGCTTTTGGGCAGTGCCATGAATCTTGCTTATACTCTTACCGGGGAAGAACATTGCCATAGAATAACGCCCCAGGGTTACAATCATCTTGGGGTGAATTAACTCAATCTGGCGCTCTAGCCACTTACGGCAATTGTGTATTTCAGTAGGTAAGGGGTCACGGTTTGCCAGCGGACGGCACTTAATCACATTGGCAATATAAACCTGCTCCCGCTTTAAGCCAATAACAGCTAGTAATTGGTCTAGGTATAATCCCGCCGGTCCAACAAAGGGGCGTCCCTGCTGATCCTCATGCCAACCTGGTGCCTCGCCAATAAACATTATCTCGGCATTCTCTGCCCCCTCCCCTGGCACCACTCTGGTTCGGTATTTAGCTAGTTCACACTGGTGGCAAAGTGCAATTTCTTCATAAAGCTTACTCAGCGCTGACATCTTATCCTGTCAATTCGGATAAAAAGATTTAATAAACTAACTTTGTGAGTATGTTAACATAGGTTAATATGTCAAGTCAATTACAGAGAATGCTATCTACCTCACCCCCTTTATTTACCCCAAAAATCAAGATTTTTGGGGACCCCTTTATCCCCCTCTCCTTCAAAGGAGAGGGGGAATAGTTAGTGAAGGGGCTTCGCCCCTTCAATCTACCCTTGATAGATTGCCTCAGAGATGAGGTCATTTTGAAGTGTCATTAGCGTTTTATTCCTAAATAGAAAGCGAGGGATTAGGGACGCAGCCCCCAGATACAATTCTAGGGTGGGAGGGTGGGAAGAAGGAGGCAGCTAAATAACCTCTTATTAGGTTGTTGACAGTATAGAGGTGCAGTTGTAGACTTCAGCTAGGAGGAGAAATGAGTTTTTTAAACCAAACTGACCCAGAAATTAACCATGCCATTGATACAGAGGAAAAGCGACAAAGGGAAACAATAAACCTTATTGGCTCCGAGAACTATACCAGTAGGGCTGTGCTTGAGGCTGAGGGTTCATTTCTAACTAACAAATATGCTGAGGGTTATCCCCAGCATCGCTACTATGGCGGCTGTGAGATTATGGATATAGTGGAGACTTTGGCTATTCAACGGGCTAAGGAGCTGTTCCATGCCCAGCATGCTAATGTCCAGCCCCACAGCGGATCTCAGGCTAATATGGCGGCATACTATGCTTTGCTGGAATATGGTGATACTGTTATGGGTATGAGCCTGGCTCATGGTGGTCATCTTACCCATGGTGACAAGGTGAGCTTCTCAGGTAAGTCGTATAACTTCATACCCTATGGTGTAAATAAGGAAACAGAGAGAATAGACTATCAGGAGGTGGAGAGACTTGCCTTAGACCATAAGCCCAAGGTAATTATGGTTGGAGCCAGTGCTTACCCCAGGATTATTGATTTTGAGCGCTTTTGGTATATTGCTGACCTAGTCGGGGCAAGGCTTATAGTTGATATGGCTCACATTGCCGGTATAGTGGCTGCGGGGCTACATCCTACCCCTGTGCCCTATGCCGATGTGGTAACCTCAACCACACATAAGACACTACGCGGTCCAAGAAGCGGGTTTATTTTGTGTCGTAGCCAGCTTGCTTCCTCAATAGATGTGGCTGTCTTCCCCAGAATGCAGGGTGGTCCTCTGATGCACGCCATTGCTGCCAAAGCTGTTTGTTTTTACGAAGCTTTGCAACCGAGCTTTGTCGACTATCAACGGGCTATACTGGATAACGCCCTTATCCTGGCTAGTGAGCTCCAACGACTAGGACTGCGCCTTATATCAGGCGGAACTGATAACCACCTGGTTTTAGTAGACCTCACTGAGACCGGGGTCACCGGTAAAGAGGCTGAGGAGTATTTGGGAGCAGCCGGCATTGTTGTTAATCGGAATGCTATTCCTTTTGACCCCCGCCCACCTCTGGTAGCCAGTGGTATTAGACTAGGCACACCAGCCGTGACCACGCGCGGCCTTGGTAGCGAGGAAATGAAGCGCATCGCTTCACTCATTATAAAGGTAATTACTAATATTGACGACCAGAATATTCAAAATCAGGTAAGACAAGAGGTCAGCCAAATATGCCACCGCTTCCCCATTCCTGGAATTGATGACTGATAATTTATCAACCTCACCCCCTTTATCCCCCTCTCCTTTCAAGGAGAGGGGGAGGAATAGGTTTTGAAGGGACGTAGCCCCTTCAAACTTCCCTAACCTAAGAGACAAACTTCTCTACCGAAGGGTGAGGTTAGCGGAAAATAATGCTATAATAAATCTAGGCGAGTTAAAGGGAGGTAATAGTTAATGGACGAACTAAAGGTATTCACCGGGAATGCTCATCCTGCTTTAGCCCAGGCGGTTACTGAATATTTGGATATACCCATAGGTAAGTGTGAGGTCTTTGAGTTCAGTAATGAGAATATCTTTGTTCGTATTCTGGATAATGTCCGCCAGCGAGACACCTTTGTTATTCAGCCCCTCTCCTCCCCAGTCAATAAGAGCCTGGTTGAGCTGCTGATTATGATTGATGCCCTGAAGAGAGCATCAGCCGGTCGTATTACCGCAGTAGTTCCTTACTATGGGTATAGTCGCACTGACAAGAAGGACCAACCCCGGGTACCGATAACAGCCAGGTTAGTGGCTGACTTGCTCACCGTGGCTGGTGCCAATAGAGTGCTGACAGTAGATTTGCATGCGGCACAGATTCAGGGCTTTTTTAACATACCTGTTGATGAACTGACCGCTCTTTATCTATTAAGTAATTACTTTAAAAAGAAAGAGTTTGATGACCTGGTGGTGGTTGCCACCGATATAGGCATTTCCAAGCGAGCGCGGGACGTGGCAGCTAGGCTTGATGCCCCTTTAGCTATCATGGAGAAAAGACGGGTGGGCAATATTGGTCAGACTGAGACACTAAATGTTATTGGCGAGGTAGAGGGCAAGGTGGCTCTTACTATAGACGATGAAATAGATACCGCTGGCTCTCTGGTGAACACCGTCTCTGTCTTGGAGGAACGGGGGGTTAAAGAGATATATGCCTGCTGCACCCACCCCATATTTTCTGGTCCAGCCATCCAGAGGATAGCTTCATGCTCGGTAAAGGAGGTAGTAGTTACTGACACTGTTCCCGTCGCTGATGATAAAAGGTTAAATAAGATTACTGTTTTGTCCATTGCTCCACTGCTGGGTGAAGCTATCCACCGTATTCATACCGGACAATCTATAGGAGCTATGTTTGAGTAATAGCGAAGAAATAGTAGAGATATATCGGGCAGCAGGTGAGATAGAAGCTCAGGTTATCAGGGGCTTACTGGAGAGCAACGGAATACCTTGCCTCTTGAAATCCAATGCTGCTTTCTCAGCGCACATGTTTGTGGTTGATGGGATGGGCGAGGTTAAAGTTATGGTCTGGGAGTCAATGGCGAACAAAGCTAAGAGACTAATTGAGGGAAAGGATTATGTTTAAGTGGCTGGGCGGTCTAATTGATTCTAATGAGAAAGAGCTAAAGCGATTACAGCCAGCAGTAAACCAGATAAATGAGCTGGAGGCTGAATTTGAGCAACTCAGTGACACCGAGCTTCATGCCAAGACCGATGAGTTTAAGGCTCGGCTTAAAAGCGGCAGTTCGCTTGATGAGCTTCTTCCCGAAGCCTTTGCTGCTGTTCGTGAATCTGCCAAGCGCACCATAGGTCAGCGCCACTTTGATGTCCAGTTAATGGGAGGTATTGTCCTTCACCAGGGCAAAATCGCTGAGATGAAAACCGGTGAGGGTAAAACGCTGGTGGCTACCCTCCCCCTTTACCTGAACTCCCTTACCGGTCAGGGCTGCCACCTGGTTACGGTTAATGACTACCTGGCGAGGCGAGACCCCTATTGGATGGGTCCTATTTACCATGCCCTGGGGGTAAGTATAGCCAGCATTTATCCGCAACAAACCCCGGATGAACATACCCCCTCCCGCCTTTATGACCCTGGTTTTGACTCAGGGGATAAGCGGTGGCCCCATTTTCGCGCTATCTCCCGCGGTGAGGCTTATAAGGCTGATATTAACTATGGTACCAGTAGCGAGTTCGGTTTTGACTATCTGCGGGACAATATGGCTATAGACCTATCCCACTGCGTGCAGCATGAGCTAAATTATGCCATTGTTGATGAGGTAGATAATCTCCTCATTGATGAGGCACGCACCCCACTTATTATCAGCGCTCCCGATGTGGAAGCGGGACAAAAATATCAAATATTTGCCCGTCTTGTCCTTCGTCTCCAGCGGGAAAAGGATTACGAGGTCAGGGAAAAGGAGCGCAGTGTTGAACCGACCGATGACGGCTATGCTAATGTGGAACGGATGCTCAGGCGAGAGGAGATATTAAAATCAGCTAACCTTTACGACCCGGCAAATGTTGACCTGCATCGCCATCTGAGAAACGCCCTTAATGCTAAGGAGCTATACAAGCGCGACCAGCAATATATGGTCAAGGATGGTCAGGTTATCATCGTTGACGAGTTCACCGGCAGACTTATGCTTGGTCGCCGATATTCAGAGGGGCTGCATCAGGCAATAGAAGCCAAGGAGGGGGTTAAGGTTCAGCAGGAGAGTAAGACCTATGGCACTGTTACCATCCAGAACTACTTCCGGATGTACCAGAAATTAGCTGGTATGACCGGCACCGCTCTCACCGAGGCTGAGGAGTTTCATAAGATATATAACCTTGAGGTGATGGTTATTCCTACCAATAAGCCAATGATTCGTGAAGACTTTCAAGACCAGATTTATAAGGATGAGGAGGCTAAATTCGGGGCGGTGGTGCGTGAGATTGAGCAGCTTCATAAACAGGGGCGACCGGTGCTAATCGGCACCACATCTATTGAGAAGTCGGAATACCTGAGTGACCTGCTAAAGAGGAAAGGAATACCCCATGAGGTGCTCAATGCCAAGTATCACGAAAAGGAGGCATATATCATTGCTCAGGCGGGACAGCCAGGAGCAGCCACGGTTGCTACCAATATGGCTGGGCGCGGCGTTGATATCGTGCT
>JAUWEU010000046.1 GCA_030608125.1 Dehalococcoidia bacterium | reverse complement strand
CTTCGGTGACCTCGGGCCCGGTTCCGTCTCCCATAATGAGGGTGACATTATATGTCATTAGCCTGATTCCTTATAGCTTAAAGTCGCCATACTTCTGGATATAGGGGATAAGCCCACCTTCATCAAGGATATGGAGCATTACCTCAGGAATTTTACTAAAAGTGAGCCGGTTGCCATTGGTTATATCGTTGACGGTGCCTGCTGCCAGGTCTACCTCTAGCTTATCCCCATCATTAATCTTATCAGTATCGCATATTAGTACCGGGAGTCCTAGATTGATAGCGTTTCTAAAGAAAATTCGGGCTACTGATTTAGCCAATATAGCCCTTACCCCAGCCATCTTGATAACCAGCGGGGCATGTTCTCGACTGGAGCCGAGCCCAAAGTTGTTGCCGGCAACTATGAAATCTCCTGGGGTTATCCTGAAGGCAAAGGTAGGGTCGGCATCTTCCATAACATGCTTAGCTAGCTCAGGGAGGTTACTCCTTAAGTGAGCCAGACGCCCCGGTGTAATATGGTCGGTTGAGATATTATCGCCGAATTTGAAGGCTCTCCCGGTAAGCATCTAAACTACCTCTCTGGGGTCAGTGATTTCACCGGTGATAGCGGTCGCCGCCGCCGTAGCCGGGCTGCCCAGATAGATGAAGGCTTGGGGACTACCCATCCGCCCCTTAAAATTCCGGTTAGCCGTGGACAGACAGGATTCTCCGTCTCCCAGCACTCCCTGATGGAGACCGAGGCAAGCCCCACAGCCGGGTGGTAAGATAACAGCTCCAGCCTCAATTAGGCTTTGGATATAGCCTGCCTTAATAGCCGCTAGCAGAACCTGTCGTGAAGCCGGGGCAACTATGAGCCTGGTTTCAGGGTGGCGTTTCTTTCCCTTCAAAATGTTAGCGGCTATAGCCAGGTCTTCCAAACGTCCATTAGTGCAGGTGCCAATAAACACCTGTTGGATTTTGGTTCCCATAAGCTCCCTTGCCAGGGCAATATTATCCACGGTGTGGGGTTTGGATATCGTGGGCTCAAGCTCAGCCACATTAATATTGATGGTTTGTTCATAGGTGGCATCAGCGTCAGGGAAGACTGATTGATAGTGGTTACCTCGCCCTTGTGACATTAAATAGTCTTTGGTCATGTTATCGGTGGCGAAAAGCCCTGCCTTAGCCCCAGCCTCCACTGCCATGTTAGCCATGGTAAAACGCTGTGACATAGACATACTACCCACGGTATCACCGCTAAATTCTAGTGCTTTATAGGTAGCGCCATTGGCTCCAATGTTTCCAATAAGGCGAAGAATGAGGTCTTTAGCATAGACACCTTCAGGGAAATTACCTGAGACTACTACCTTAATACTTTCCGGGACTCGGAACCAGGTCTTACCCAGACCGAAGGCAATAGCTATGTCAGAGGAACCCATCCCGGTGGCAAAAACACCGAGACCACCAGCCGTTACGGTATGGGAATCAGCACCGATGATTACATCACCCGGCTTAGCCAGAGATTCAGCTACCAACTGGTGGCAAATGCCATCTCCAATATCAAAAATTAGACAGCCAGTTTGTTGAGCAAAGTGGCGTAGCAGTATGTGCTCGGAGGACAATTCATAATTAGGACTGGGGGCAGCATGGTCAAGGAATAAGGCAGTTTTGTTTGGGTTAGCTAGACGCTCAAACCCACTCGTCTGAAATTGCCTTACTGTTAATGGTCCGGTAGTATCCTGGGCGAAAACCAGGTCTACCTCAGCCACCACAATACTTCCTGCCCGGGCATCACTTCCAGACTTTTGACTCAGTATCTTCTCAGCTAATGTTTTTCCCACGGTAGCCTGGCGCTCACTCTGCTAAAATGACAGCTAACCGATTACAGCCAGGACATCATTTCTAGCTACACGGTCGCCACTCTTAAAATTTATCGCCTTAACCTGCCCACTAACTGGAGCAGTCAGAGCATTAGCCATTTTCATTGCTTCCAGGATAACCACAGCATCACCATCTTTGACCTCGTCGCCCACCTTCACCTCATAGCGTATTATTATGCCCGGCATAGGGGCAACAATAGTCGTCTCTTCAACCTCAACCACCTCTGGTGGTGCTTTTTCCACCACTGGTTCAGCCGGCGGAGCCACAGGGGGAGCAGTTACTGGTTCAACTGGCGGAGCAACAGCGGGAGTATCGGCTAAATCAGGTAGCGGGGGAGCACCGACCGCTTCCACGCCCACATTATAAACCTCATCGCCAACATAGACATTAAATGTTCTGACATTAGCCCCCTTGGGTGGTACCTCTGCCAGCTTGCCAGCCTTTGCTTTGGCGATGAGCTCATCTTCACGCTTTACATCCTCCATGGTTTTTGGCTTTACTTCGGGGGGTGGGGTTTCCAAACCATACTTCCACCTTAGGAAACGCATTCCTGTGGTGGGATAGAGGGCGTAGGTGAGTACATCACCGATGTCCTGAGCAATACCTTGGGTAGCCTCATAAGCTTTGTCTAACTCTGGCTCAAGTACATCAGCGGCTCGACAGGTAATAGGTGTCTCGCCTCGTTCATAGCCGTTAAGCACTATTTTCTGAACCTGTGGGTCAATGGGGGCTGGGGATTTACCATATAGTCCATAAACATAGTCTTTTACCTGACCTGATATCATCTTATATCTACCAAAGAGAACATTCTGGACGGCTTGAATGCCCACAATCTGACTGGTAGGGGTAACCAGAGGCGGGTAGCCTAGCTCTTTTCGAACTCGTGGCAACTCCTCATAGACCTCATCAATCCTATCAAGGGCATCAGCCTCTCGCAGCTGGATTACTAGGTTGGTAGTCATACCACCAGGAACTTGGTGCATCAGCACCCCGGTATCAATAACTGCCATTCTAGTAGTATCCAAAAAGTCCCGATACTTAGGGGTTATAGATTCAATATACTGACCCAATTTGAACAGGTGAGCTAAATCAAGCCCGGTGTCCCTAGGTGTTCCCTGAAGGGCAACAACGATAGGCTCAATGGCTGGGAGGGCAGAGCGCAGGGCAAAGGGAGCCAGGGCGGTGTCAACAATATCTACCCCAGCCTCAATAGCCTTAAGGCAACTCATAGATGCCATACCACTAGTGTAGTGGGTATGTAGCTGCACTGGTATCTTCAATACCTGCTTAAGTGCCTTAATCAGCTCATAGGCATCATCTGGAGCCATTAGACCAGCCATATCCTTAATGCACAGGCTATCGGCTCCCATATCTTGAAGGATAAGCGCCTTGCTGACATAATAATCAATATTGTACACCGGACCCCCCAGCTTTGGCTCGGTGAGAGAGTAGCATAATGAAAGCTGGGCATGCTTACCACATTCCTTAATTGCCTTGAGGCAGGTCTCAAAGTTACGCTCATCATTGAGAGCATCAAATACCCTGAAGATATCAATACCCACTTCAGCGGCGTGATACACAAAAGCGGTAACCACATCATCAGCATAGTTGCGATAACCTACCAAGTTCTGCCCTCTAAGCAGCATCTGAAGAGGGGTATCAGGCATAAGCCTCTTCAAGATGCGTGGTCTTTCCCAGGGGTCTTCATTCAGGAATCTAGTAGGAACATCAAAGGTAGCCCCACCCCAGACCTCCATAGAGTAAAACCCGGCTTTATTCATTTCCTGGGCAATGCCTTCCATATCCTCGGTTCGCATTCGTGTCGCCAGCGACGATTGATGCCCGTCACGGAAGGTAACATCTGTGATTTTCACAGGGTTATTCGCCATTTCCATTTAGCCCATTCCTTTCCGGTTAGTATTTGTAGTTGAATTAATGTTTAAGCCTTTCATTCTTTAATTGAGCCCCGTCGTCCGAAAATCTTCCACCGACTAACTTTCGGTTGAGGCTCAACCCTAGGAGTTACTGTAGGAGCTACTGAAGGAGTTTGCTGTTCCGTCTGGATATAGGCGTTGACAGCACCTATAATGGCGGCTATTAACTTCCTTTTATCCTCCATATTCTCCCCCTTCGCCGCCTTATAACGGAATATTCCCGTGTTTTTTACGTGGGGGAGAGCTATCAGTCGGGTTCTCAAGTATCTCCAGCGCCCTAATCAGCTTAGGGCGGGTTAGCCTAGGGTCAATAACATCATCAATATAACCCCTGGAGGCAGCGGTATAAGGGTTAGCGAACCTCTCTCTATACTCGCTGACTAGTTTCTCCCGTGTCTCATCCGGGTTAGCTGACTCGGCTATATCTTTCCTGAAGATGATATTCACCGCTCCTTCTGGTCCCATGACAGCAATCTCTGCGGTGGGCCAGGAGTAGTTAATGTCACCACGGAGGTGCTTTGAGCTCATCACTATGTAGGCTCCCCCATAAGCCTTGCGGGTGATAACAGTAACCTTAGGCACGGTGGCTTCGGCATAGGCATAGATGAATTTGGCACCATTTCTGATGATGCCGCTGTGCTCCTGATGGATGCCAGGCATGAATCCGGGAACATCAACGAAGCTGACCAGAGGAATGTTAAAGGCGTCACAGAAGCGGACGAATCTAGCCCCTTTAACTGCAGCGTCAATATCAATAACCCCAGCCAAGTAAGCTGGCTGTTGAGCCACAATCCCCACTGGGTTGCCATTTAGTCGGGCAAAACCGACAATAAGGTTAGGAGCAAAATGCTGGTGCACCTCCATAAAGTCGCCATTATCTACCACGCTAAGGATTATTTCCTTCATATTATAAGCCTCATTAGGGTCACCGGGGATGAGGTTGAGCAAGCTTTCTTCTGTCCTGGCTGGGTCGTCAGTAGGCTCTATTGCAGGTGACTCCTCCATATTACTCTGGGGGAGGAAGCTCAACAGCCGGCGCACCATCTGGAAACACTGTGGCTCATCCTCAGCCACAAAGTGGGCAACGCCACTTTTTTGAGCATGAGTCATGGCTCCACCTAGCTCCTCATAGCTAACCTCCTCACCAGTAACTGCCCTAACCACATCGGGACCGGTAATATACATCTGGCTTATACCCTTCACCATGAAGACGAAATCGGTTATAGCTGGACCATAGACTGCCCCGCCGGCGCATGGACCCGCTATTACCGATAGTTGTGGGATGACCCCTGAACACAGGGTATTTTGCAGGAGTATATCACCCACGCCACCGAGGCTCATAACCCCCTCTTGAATGCGTGCTCCACCGGAGTCATTTAAGCCAATTACAGGCGCTCCCTTTTTAAGGGCTAGCTCCATCACCTTGCAAATTTTCTGGGAGCTTACTTCAGATATTGAGCCACCAATGACAGTAAAGTCCTCAGAGTAGACAAAAACAAGCCTGTCATCTATCCTGCCTGAGCCAGTAACTACAGCATCACCTAGGTATTGTTGCTCAGCAAGACCGAAGTCGGTAGCTCGGTGAGTAATGAACAGGTTTAGCTCTTCAAAGCTACCTGGGTCGAGAAGAAGGTCAAGCCTCTCACGAGCAGTTAGCTTACCTTTTGCGTGCTGCTGTTGAATACGCTTTTCCCCGCCACCAGCCTTCGCCTCTTTTTCCAGTTTGGTTAGCCTGTCCAACTTGTCTTCTATTGCCATTTGAGCCAATTACCCCTTATGTGAAGTCTGAATGTAGATGTGAATAATCTTATCACACCGCCTGTCATATAAGCAAGTCTATCTCAATAACGCAGAGGTTCTTTATTAACCTAACAATATAACCATATCCCGCTGAGTGATACTTGATAAGTGGTGACCGAGTGTTATAATATGGATGAGGCTTGGAACAGTTGAGTTTTGAACCAATAACAGTATATCTTGGTCTTGGCTCAAATATGGGAAACCGCCAGGATAATCTGAATAGGGCGTTAGATTTTCTGTCACAAAGGTTGCGAGTAGAAAAGATTTCATCGGTATATGATACTGAGCCAATAGGTAATGTTCAGCAGCCGCGCTTTCTCAACCTAGTGTGTCAGGTTTCTACCAGGCTTGCCCCGATGGGGCTACTTATTCTGGCTAAGGGTATTGAATTGAAGTTAGGTAGAACATCGGGTAAATCCAATGCTCCTCGTCCTATTGATATAGACATTCTTTTTTACGGTGATAAGATTATTGAAACCCCTGAGCTGATTATCCCTCACCCCCGGGTGGCGGAGAGAGCCTTCGTGCTTGTTCCTCTAGCTGAGATTGCCCCTGACCTGGTGCATCCAGTAAGCGGCAAGGCTATTAAACAGT
>JAUWEU010000050.1 GCA_030608125.1 Dehalococcoidia bacterium | reverse complement strand
TTGACCTTAACCTCATTGGCATAAGCGCCAACGGTCTTCCTCTCGTCAAGGGGTAGTGTGGCTAAGCTACGCAGAATCTTGGTTAGCTGGCTCTTCTTACCCAAATAACGAACTTGCCAGGCTTCCAACTGCTTAATATTGTTGATGCCCTCTAATTCCTGTAGGGCATCTTGTCTTAATTCTTCAAGCTGCTTTAACATTTCTTGCCTTCAACTCTAGCCTAAAGGCAGATTAACACTCTCACTACTAAAAGAAAGTGCGGCTAGTAATAACTAGCAACGCCGCACTCAGTTCATAGCTGTCTTGATTATAGGTTATAACCAACAAAGGGGTCAAGAAGAATACCTTCCCCTTCCTCTTGATAGGGGGAGGGGAATAGACTATGTTTGAAGGGGTTTTGCCCCTTCAAACTACCCCTGACTAAACAATACTTCTATTTCCAATCCACTTTAACCTCAATCCTTACTCCTCTGGTTGGGCAATAGTAAATCAGTCCATGTTCCCGTCCATATTCGTAAATCTCTCTTGTCAGTTCCACATCCTGCCGACAATAATTTATTACCTCTTCAAATTTCCCCTCTTGAAACCAACTCACTGCCTCGTATCCAGTCCCCAATTTCTCTATTCCTAATGTAGGCGAAGATATTTCTTCTAAACTTGGCCACTTCACATCATGCGGTAAGCGATCTTTCACATCAATAAATATGTCAAATGTCTTTCCATCTAATAGCATGTGGACATCATCTGCATACCCGCTCAGCACTTCATAATCAAATTTTAGCAGGTTAAATCCGATAATCGTGTCAAACTGTGCTAGTTCCTTAATCAGCTCTTGCACTTTACTCTCACACCAATCACGAAACCCATGTCTCTTATCCCAAGACACTGCAATGGACAAACCGAACCCACGAATATTGTTCCATCCGCCCTCCACCTCTGTCGACCAACGCCGGGTTTCTAAATCAAAGAATATTTCCTTCTTCATTATTCTGGATTATAGGTTATTGGCAACAAGGGGTCAAGGAAATATTCTATAGGGAGTTTTAGAGGGGCAAAGTCCGGCTGTACAACTATCTTCCCCTTATCAAAGGGAGGGGGATAAAGGGGATGGGGTTAAGCAATCTCGTATTTTAGTCTTGAATTTTGCCTTTGGCTATGGTTACTAAGTTAGCAAAGGATTCAGGCTCCCTAACTGCCATATCGGCTAGCATCTTGCGGTTGATTTCAATACCAGACTTTTTTAAGCCATCTATGAATTGACCATAGGTGAGCCCCTGGGCCCTACTAGCTGCATTAACTCGCAAAATCCACAGTCGCCTCATATCACCCTTTCGCTCTCGGCGATGGGCATAAGCATAGCTTAGCGACTTAAGCATAGATTCATGAGCTCGGCGATAAAGCGAGTGTCTGGTCGCCCTATGCCCCTTGGTTAGGGCTAATACCTTCTTATGTCGCTTGTGTGCGGTTACACCTCTCTTTACTCGTGGCAAAATATCCTCCCTATTTCACCCCGTAGGGTAAGAGTCTTTTTATCCGAGCCTTGTCACTGGAACTTACCTGTATTGTCTCATCATAAAGGCGTTTAACTCGCTTTGCTTTTCGGCGGCGCAAATGGCTTTTCCCACCCTTGGTGCGCATAATTTTGCCGCTGCCTGTAATATGGAAGCGGCTCTGTGCCCCTTTATGGGTTTTGATTTTTGGCATCTAAGATTCCTTTATTTCTTCCTTTGTTTTAGTTTTTTGAGCAATTACCGGAGACAGGATTATAAACATCCTACTCCTCTCCATCAATGGTTGCCCATCAACAGAAGCTGCTTCTTTTACTGACTCCGCCATCCTCTGGAGTAACCTCCAGCCAATCTCGGGGTGGGTGACTTCACGCCCTCTAAATAATATTGATACTTTAACCTTGTCCCCACCGGTCAGCAGTTTCTTGGCTAACCTAGCCTTAGCTTCAAAATCATGGTCGCCAATTTTAGGTCGTAACCTAACCTCTCTCAGCAGAGAAATCTTTTGGCTTTTTCTGGCTTCACGCTCCTTCTTAGCTTGCTCATATTTATACTTTCCATAGTCAAGGAGGCGGCATACTGGAGGCACTGCATTAGGAGCAACCTCAACCAGGTCAAAGTTTTGTTTTCTGGCTATCTCCAGTGCCTGGTATAAGGGCATAATCCCTAACTGCTCCCCCTTCTCCCCTACGAGGCGAACCTCTCTGGCTTTAATCCTTTCGTTGACACGCAGCTTCTTAATTATGTCCTTATTTACCTCCTCCAAGCACGAGTATCTTACGGAAAGGGACTATAGCATATTTCCTTAGGCTAATCAAATTTATAGAGACTATAGCCTTAAGTCCCTTACCCTATTGGTGATAACTTCCTTGATAGTTTCCTTAAAGCTAGCAAGGGATTGAGAAGCCAGTTGCTCCCCACTACGCAAACGAACGGAAACGGTGGAAGTAGCTACCTCTTTATCACCCACTATCAGCATATATGGTATTTTATCAAGTTGCGCCTGCCGAATTTTGAGGTTTACCCTTTCTGACCGAGCATCAACCTCGGCACGCAGCCCCTCACTTTTAAGTTCAGCCTCTAGCTTGCGAGCATAGTCTAGGTGACGGTCAGCCACCGGAATCACCTTCACCTGAAGCGGCGCTAACCACACCGGGAAGGCGCCTCCGTAGTGTTCAATAAGCGAAGCCATAAACCGTTCCATACTACCCAGCAGGGTGCGATGTATCATCGCCACCAAGTGTTCTTGGTTATCTTCGCCAATATAGGTAACATTGAAGCGCTGGGGAAGGTTAAAATCAACCTGAATTGTGGGACCCTGCCATGCCCTTCCCTGGGCGTCCTCGAATTTAATATCTATTTTGGGTCCGTAAAATACACCCTCTCCCGGGTCTATTTGATAGTCAAGCCCTATCCGAGCCAGAGCCCGACTTAAAGTCTCTGTAGCCTCTTCCCAGACCTGGATGGCGCCGGCATATTTCTCAGGTCGGGTAGAAAGTAACACTTGGTAGTTGGTAAAACCAAAGGTGTCAACCATAAAGCGAGCTAAATCTAACACCCCCACTACTTCATCTTCTAACTGGTCAAAGCGGCAAAAAATATGGGCATCATCCTGGGTAAAGCCCCTGACTCTGGATAGACCGTGCAACACTCCGGAGCGTTCATAGCGATAAACAGTGCCTAACTCAGCGTAACGCAGTGGCAGCTCCCGGTAGCTATGCAGCCTTGTTTTATATATTAGGATGTGGCCTAAGCAATTCATTGGTTTAATAATATACTCCTGCCCCTCCACCTCTATAGGGCTATATAAATAATCACGATAAAATTCCCAATGACCGCTGGTTTTCCATAAATCCAATTTGGCAATATGAGGGGTATAGACAATATCATAGCCACGCTTAATAAGTTCATCGGTCAAGAAGTTCTCAATAACACGGCGTATTACTGCTCCCTTAGGGTGCCAATGAACCAGCCCTGGACCAGCTTCATCACGGATACTAAATAGGTCAAGTTCCCTACCCAATTTCCTATGGTCACGCTTTGCCGCCTCATCCAGTTTTTTCAGGTGTTCTGCCAAAGCCTCTTTGGTGTCAAAAGCAACGCCATATATTCGCTGTAACATAGGGCGGTGCTCATCACCCCGCCAGTAGGCTCCAGCAATGCTAACCAGCTTAAAAGCCTTGATTTCACCGGTAGAACTCACATGAGGGCCGCGGCATAAATCAACAAAAGAACCTTGCTGATACAAGCTAAGCTTCTCATCCGTAATTTCATCAATCAATTCCAGTTTGTAAGGCTGAGCGGCAAACAGTCGGCGAGCTTCTTCCTTGGTTACTTCCTGTCTAACAAAAGGCACATTTGAAGCGATTATCTCCTTCATCTTCGCCTCAATAAGCGGTAAATCATCGGGAGTCAATGAGCGAGGCAAATCAAAATCATAATAAAAGCCATTTTCAATAGTCGGACCAATGCCAAACTTAGCCTGAGGAAAGATGGACTGAACCGCCTCTGCCATGACATGGGCTGTGGAGTGCCGCATTATCTCTAACTTTTCACTTTTAGCTTCGGTTTGCCCTTTACCAGAAACCACTGTTGGAATCCCTTCCAGTCTATCAATAGAAAACCACTTGATTATACCAGCCACAAGCTATAAGCGCAATTACTTTCGGTTGCCAGGTTCACTAGCAAGGCGTTATAATGTTTTAGATACCTACGTGATTAAAAAAGCCTTCCCTGTCCTGGCTCTTTCTATCTTTTCCTCTATGCTAGGCGTCGGGATAATAGCACCACTCTTACCCCTTTACGCTGAGAACCTAGGAGCTACTGGAATCTGGCTGGGTATAATCTTTAGCGGGTTCTCTATTTCTCGGGCTATATTTCTGCCTAGCCAGCCGCCTCAGCCCTGATAGTAAATGAAGGCAGAAAATTCGGCATGGGCTCGACTTTTGCCATATTTACCATGGCAATGAGTATAGGTATGGCTGTAGGGCCACTTTTAGGTGGGGTAATAGCAGATTTGTTGAATGTTAACTCGGTGTTCTATTTCGCAGCCGTTGTGGTACTTGTGGGAATCAGCCTATTCACTTGGTTTACCAGGTGATACCACAAAAGCTCCTTTTAATATATGGTGGGCCAAAGTGTACAATAGACAGAACTTTTAGCCTATCGTTTAGTCTTGCTGAGTCTTAGGCCACAGCTTACTCAATACTTAGACATTTGGAAACAGGCTAAAGGTAACAACCCCTAGTCTGCATTCCCAAATAGCCCCCTCGCCGTAGAGGCGAGAGGGCTATTCCCTTTTCCCAACATTCAGATGAGAGACAGGATGAAAATATAGGTTCATTTTGAAATTCAACTTTAGTTCCTTTTGTTCAATGATGAAATTGTAAGCAATTGCCAAAGCACCTTAACAATTGAATAACTGAAAGCCAAAGCCGAACGCTTGCCTAGTCTAGGGGCAAAGTAAATGCCCTAGCCACTGGTAAGAGTGCTAGGGCAAATCCAGCGAAAGTGAGGGTATACCCACAATGCTGGACATAGGCGAGTATATCATAGACGAACCTTATCGGCAAGATGGTAATGGCTATGACCAGCTAGAGGGCGAGTGGCTTATCTATTATAAGGTAGCCTCAAAGTTTAGCCACAAGGCAAGGTATCAGGATAGAGAGGACTTGCTACACGATATAATGCTAAACCTTGCTGTAGCTGGTAGGAATAACGGGCACAAACCTGATAATCCCTCTTGGATGTATCGGATTGCCAGCTTTACCGTAGCCCAATACTAGCGGGATTACTACAGGCGGATTAACGGTATTGACTGCGGGCATTGTAGCAATCAGCAAAGGAAAAAGTGTAAACGGGATAACCTCTACTCCGAGTGTCCGAGAGTTATCAGGATTGAGAGCCTTAATAAGCCGATAGTAGATAACGACGGACACTTAACCGAACTTGGAGAGCTGACAGCCGATGACAAAGCGATTGACCTTGACCAGTGGATTGACGATAAGACTTGGCTAGCAGGTTGCCCACAAAGGTTGATAGACATAGCCGAGAAGATAAACAATGGCGCGAACCTTACCGCTACTGATAGCCGATACCTATACAAATTCAGGAAAAGTCAACAAAAAAGTCTATTAGAGGGGGGAGATTTTAAGCCCAAATCCCAAAGACTATCCGATTGACCTTACTATTGGCGATGGTATGGTGGTGATGGCTAATCCCGATGATAAGGGGCAAGCCACATTGACCGCTGATACCGATGGTGAAGGCTTTGTTCGTATAGACGGGCAATACCTTGCTCAAGCTCTTAAGGCTTGCGGGGGTATGGTAGATTTTAAG
>JAUWEU010000053.1 GCA_030608125.1 Dehalococcoidia bacterium | reverse complement strand
ACCTCCCCCTCCTGAGCAATCTGCGGGGCTTGATTAGTGGACGAAGTAAAATGGGTATTACCCAGACCCCCCTTACCACCCTTAGCCATTACTACCTGCTGACCAGGCTGCTCCAAATCAGCTATTAAAGCATGACTACCTATTTGTGTCTTATATGAGACCACAGTGCCCACAGGAACAGTTAATATCAGGTCTTCCCCTTTCTTACCATGCTTCTTTTTACCCTTGCCATTCCTGCCATCACCGGCTCTATAAAATCTCTTCTGCTTGAATACACGCAAATCGGTAACACTAGAATCAGCCATAATTACTACATCCCCACCATCTCCACCGTCTCCACCATCAGGACCGCCAAAAGGAACAAACCTCTCCCGCCGGAAGCTTACCACTCCATCTCCCCCATTGCCTACCTTTACTACAATTTCAACTCTATCAAACATCGTCTATCAACACCCTTATTATAATTCTACTCTAGATAATTAGTATAGTTATCTTAATTATAATACTAATAATAAGAGAGCTTGGTAAAAGGCTGGAAATTCAGCTTAAACTATATTTTGGAAGGGGTGCCCTGCTGAACTTATTAACAGTTTTCAGGGTTTATTCACAATTCCTAGCTACTTCGCCTATTTATAATAGGTTACTTTACTGTGGAGAAAAGTTAGCTAACAATTCCCAGCCTTGAGTTCAGAGTGTATTGTTTGTTGAATGACCGAGATTTTGCGTTTCAAATCAGGGCTGGTATCAATATGACTTTCTATTTTTTTATAAGCGTAGATAACAGTGGAATGGTCTCTATTCCCCAGCTCCTTGCCAATTTGAGCCAGTGAGCAGTTGGTTTCCTGCTTAATAAGATACATTGCCACCTGTCGGGCTAGAGCAGCTTCCCTGTCTCTTCTGCCGCTTTTTAAGTCTAAAGGACTTAATTGGAAGCTTTTAGCTACTGCTTCTATTACTAAGGTAGGGGTGATAGAAGGACTTTTAGCATTCTTACTAGATATATCCTCAAGGGCTTGAGTGGCTAGCTCAGGGGTAACTGAAGCTCTAACCAGCCTGGCATAAGCAATAACCCGGTTGAGGCAACCTTCCAGCTCTCTTATATTTCGCTGAGCTCGCTGAGCAATAAGTTGTAGTACATCTAGAGCAATGTTCACCCCTCTATCTTTAGCTTTAGCCTGCAAAATAGCTAGGCGGGTCTTAAAATCGGGTGGCTGAATACCAGTAACTAATCCCCATTCAAGACGGGAGCGTAACCGTTCTTGTAATAAAGGTATAGATTTAGGTGGACAATTGTTGGTAATAACAATCTGGCGATTAGTGTTATGTAGCTCGTCAAAAGTGTGGAAAAAGCTTTCCTCTGTCTGCCCCTTGCCGGCAATAAAGTGAATATCATCAATTAACAACATATCAACACTTCTAAATTTGTGGCGGAATTCCCCGGTTTTCTTCTCTTGGATAGCATTTATAAATTCGTTAGTAAACTGCTCGGTGCTAACATAAAGCACCCGAATATGGCTAGCTAGAGCGACATGACCGATAGCTTGAAGTAAATGTGTCTTACCTAATCCCACCCCTCCATATATGAATAGCGGATTGTGGCTACCGCCAGGGTTTTGGGCTACCTCCAGTGCAGCAGCGTGAGCCAGGCTATTACAGCTACCGACAATGAAGGAATCAAAGGTATATTTTGAATTGAACTTGGGGGGTTGGGTTGTGGCAAGGGGGATTTCTCCTCGGTCACCATAGCTACTTTCCGATTTTTGATACCTGCCATCAACCTGGAAAATGACATTGGCGTCATGGTGAGTAAGACCGATGAGTGTTTTTTCAATTAAGGAGCGCTGGTTCTTGTCTAAATATTCAGCGATGAAGGGGTTGGGCACACCAACAACAAAATGCTTATCTTGGTAACTTAAGCCTACAGTTTTTGCTAGCCAAGTCTGGTAGTTTGACTTGCTGACTTGGATTTGCAATTCACCTAAGGCAGCTTCCCAAATTTCTGGCGCCGACCCAACTTCCATTAAATTCCGTACCCTATCATAAAGCCTTAAGATTCATAATAAAATTGAAGCACTATCTCGCTAACATGGTTGGGATGATAGCAGATTTAGCCGAGGCTTGAGGGAGGTTGTAAAAGTATACTATTAGCATATCATACCAAGCTTCTTTGAGGGCAAGGTTTTTGGTGTTAATTGCTGGTCATTTTTGGCTCCTGTTTCCCCTTGCTAGGTCTGTCAGGCTTGTTTATTTAATCAATATTTGCCACATAGATATAAAACGATCGGACTAGGAAAATCTTCCTATATTGACAACTGTCTTAATCTTGCCCTAATAATACCAGCGGGCATTTTGGGTGGCAAGGTTTCTGGTGTTGATTGCTGGTCATTTTTGGCTCCTGTTTCCCCTTGCTAGGTCTGTCAGGCTTGTTTATTTACTCAATATTTACCTTATAGATATAAAACGGCTGGTTGTTAACAAATTTCTTTAATGTTAGAATTTAGTGGAAGGAGGCTTAAATTGCGGGTTATTTTTATGGGTACCCCTGAGTTTGCTGTCCCGTGTCTTGAGCACCTTATTATTAATCAATACCAGGTGGTGGCTGTTTATACTCAGCCTGATAAACTGGTGGGGAGGGGGCGTTCCCTGGCTTCGCCTCCGGTGAAAAGGGCGGCGCTAACCTGGAAGCTGCCGGTGGTGCAGCCGGTTAGTTTAAGGAGGGCGGAGGCGGTGGAGCAACTGGCTAGCTTTCACCCCGATATTATAGTGGTGGCTGCCTTCGGTCAAATTTTGCCACAGTCGGTTCTAGATATCCCCAAATACGGGAGTATTAATATTCACCCCTCTTTGCTACCTAGATTTCGAGGCGCCTCGCCAGTAGCGGCAGCCATTCTGGCTGGTGATGACTTTACTGGAATAAGTATCATGCTGATGGACGCGGGTTTAGATACTGGTCCTATATTAAGTAAGGCACAGATTTCTATCTCGGCGCTTGATACCACTGGCTCGCTTACCACCAAGCTGTCTCAGGTAGCAGCTCGGGTGCTTCAGGAAGTTTTACCTTGTTGGCTAAGGGGTGAGCTTAGCCCCCAACCTCAGAATGAAGCTGAGGCTACCTATTCTAGCTCAATCACCAAGGAAGAAGGTGAGATTGACTGGCATTTGTCGGCTATAGATATATGGCGTCGGGTACGTGCCTTTCATCCATGGCCAGGGTGCTACACCAGATGGCGAGGAAGGCAGCTTAAGATAATTGAGGCAGTGCCTTTGCCTCAGGAAAGCCCCCTTGACGCAGGGCAGGTGGTAGGCCTGACCCCAGTCAGGGGAGGGACAAAGGCTGCATTTGGCGTCGGCACCGGGGATGGAATGTTAGGCGTTTTAGAGGTTCAACTGGAGGGAAAGCGAGCTATATCGGCGGCTGAGTTCTTGAGAGGGCAGAGGCAGTTCATCGGGGCAATACTGCCTTTGAATTAAACTAAGGCTTATGTTAAAATGATTAATTAGTTTTCAACTAGGTGGTGAATGAAGATGGGCATTATGATGTATCTGCTTTTTATGATACCACCGCTAATCTTTATGATTTGGGCGCAGTCAAGGGTATCATCAGCTTACAAGAAGTATGCCAGGGTGCCCAATATGAATGGCGTGACCGGGGCACAGGCAGCTCGGACATTGCTGGCTTACAACGGTCTTAATGATGTTAAGATTGAGGGAACCAGAGGGCAGCTAACCGACCACTATGACCCAAGGCATAAGGTGCTACGCCTATCATCTGGTGTAGCTGGGAACCCATCGGTGGCAGCATTAGGTATTGTTGCCCATGAGGTAGGGCATGCTGTTCAGGATAATCTAGGTTATGCCCCAATGAGGGTGCGTAGCGCTCTAGTTCCAGTAGCTAACTTGGGCAGTCGGTTTGGCTTTGTATGTGTCATTCTCGGCGTTATTCTGTTTGCCTTTAACGTTGCCTTTGGGGAAACTCTGGCGTGGGTAGGGGTATGGCTATTTGTTGCTGCGGTGCTTTTTGCTCTGGTTACTCTACCGGTGGAGTATGATGCCTCAAATCGGGCTCGACTGATGCTAAAATCCACAGGGCTAGTCTCGGCTCGTGAGTATGAAGGCGCCAGTGCTGTTCTGTCAGCAGCGGCTCTCACCTATGTAGCTGCCTTGCTTCAGGTAATAGCTCAGCTTTTCTTCTTTTTGCTTCTGGTGTTAGGTATGCGGAGGTAATAGCCTTACTTCTGCTTAATTTATGTCCCCCCTTTGACTATGGTCGTCTATATTGCCTGACTTAAGACCAACTTGTATAATCTGTGGTAACAAGTGAAGGAGGTCGCCTTGTCTTTACCCCAGAACCTGAACCGGTTTGCCACCCTGGTAGATATTATAGCCAAGCTGCGAGCACCTGACGGTTGCCCCTGGGATAGGAAGCAGACTCATGCTTCTCTCAGGGAAAACCTGCTGGAGGAGTGCTATGAGGTGCTGGAAGCGCTTGATAGCGGCGACCCAAGGAAGCTTTGCGATGAATTAGGTGACCTGCTGATGCAGGTTGTCCTTCATGCTCAGATTGCCACTGAAGCCGAGGAATTTAAACTAGAGGATGTAGTGAGTAATATTAATGCCAAGCTAATTCATCGCCACCCTCATGTTTTTGGCTCATTGAAGGTAAAGGACGCTGAGGAGGTAGCCCATAACTGGGAGGTTCTCAAACAGAAGGAGAGACCGTCCGATACCTCTATACTAGCTAGTGTGCCTAAGCAAATGCCGGCTTTAGGTTATAGTCGGGAGATTCAGCGCCGGGTGGCTCGGGTTGGCTTTGATTGGGAAGATATTGACGGCATTATAGATAAGCTGGTTGAGGAGGTCAGGGAATTTAAGCAAGCTGATAGTCAAGAGGAGAGAGAACGGGAGTTTGGTGATTTATTGTTTACTCTGGTTAATATTGCCCGTCGGCTGGAAGTAGATTCAGAGGCAGTGCTGAGGCAGGCAAACCAGCGCTTTTACCGGCGCTTCTCCTATATGGAGGAGGCTTGCCGCCAGCGAGGGGTAAGTTTAAGCGAGCTATCCTTTGATGAGCAAAACGCCCTGTGGGACGAGGCGAAGAAGGTGGAGGGGTGAACAAAGTTACTGCAAAGTACGAGGTAGCATTTCCTTATGACTTATTGGTGATGGAGGAAATAGAAGCTCCAAAAGCGCTAAGGATGAATGATGGAATGGATATTACCCTACACCCACCAGAATTGAGGGGCGAAGGGCGACTTCAGGTTGGAAGATACGGAAGCTTGATTCGTCTAGACGTAACTCTTGATATTGACAAGAAGCCTGTTGGGCAACCCCTAGATGTATACTTTTGGGACAATTGTACTAGTTTCTTGGTAGTCTACATGATGCAAGTGTGGATAACAACGGGGACAGATAAGATCGATCCTTTCCAATCACCCGTTTTTGTTAGATGGTCGTATTTCGATGGTACAGGAAAGGAGTACATAAACCCTGAGACAGGTAAGGCTAAGGACGAAAAGCAGATTCCCAACTGGGTTGGCTTAACAGGAGATGTATGGAACGAGGTAATTGACAAATTGGTAAATCCTAGGGGATTTGATGAGGAGAGGATGTGGCTTCTACACGCGAAGCGTGCACTGT
>JAUWEU010000032.1 GCA_030608125.1 Dehalococcoidia bacterium | reverse complement strand
TGCTTAATAGCTGTGTGGTGCGCCAGAGTGCTGAAAACCGGGTCATTAACAAGCTCAATGCGCTTAAATTCCTAAAAAGGTTAAATCCCGGTATAACCCTTGCCCTAACTGGCTGTTTAGTAAACTCAGAGATTGACCAGCTTCGGAAAAGTTTCCCCTATGTTGATTACTTTTTTAAGCCCGGAGACTACCCACCGTGGATGGAAAAGCAAAACAAAGTGGGTGTAATCTTACCCCAGCACCCTTCACCCAGCACCTTTGTTTCTATCATTCAGGGCTGTGATAATTTCTGCTCCTTTTGCATTGTTCCCTACCGCCGTGGTCGAGAAAGGAGTCGCCCGCTAGCAGAAATAGTCGGTGAGGTTAAAGAGCTAGTCTGTCGTGGAGTAAAAGAGGTTACCTTGCTGGGACAAAATGTGGATTCCTATGGGCATGACCTACCTGATAGACCAGACCTGGCTGACTTGCTCGTGGAACTAAATACAATAGATGGCTTAGCCCGGATACGCTTCCTGACTAACCACCCTAAGGACATGAGCCCCAAGCTCATTGAGGCAATAGCTTATCTGGATAAGGTCTGCGAGCTAATTAGCCTCCCTGTTCAGTCAGGCGATAATGATATCCTGAAAGCAATGAGAAGAGGCTACACCGCCGAGCACTATCGCCAGCTTGTTGAACAAATACGCAATAAAGTAGCCGGCGTAGCCCTGAGCACTGATGTCATTGTCGGCTTTCCCTCAGAAAGCCCTGGTCAATTTCAGCAAACGGTCAACTTACTCTCTGAGCTAAGGTTTGATACCGTTCATGTAGCTGCCTATTCACCAAGGACGGGGACTATAGCCTCAAGGAAATTTGAGGATAATGTTCCGCTAGCTGAGAAAAGGGAGCGACTACACAAGATTGAGCAATTGCAAGAGGGCATTGCTGCTGAAATTAATGCTCAATTATTAGGCAAGACGGTTGAAGTTCTAGTGGAGAGGAAGAAAGGAGATAAGTGGCAAGGTCGCACTCGAAGTGGTAAACTGGTATTCTTCAATGATAATAGCGATTACCTGGGGCAAACGGTGAAAATCAGGATTGAGCACACAAGTCCCTGGTCATTACAAGGTAAGATTGAATTAAGCAGCATCAACTAAAATAAGGAGGAAAAAGTGGAAAGGATTAGGATTTCAAAATTGGGGCTAATAGTGGCATTGCTTCTCAGTATAGTAGTTATAGGTGGCTGTGTCCCAGAAGGGGCTGAAGGAGGCACTAGCACAATCTATATGATTATTGTTGTGGCATTACTTTTCGGCATGATGTATTTCCTGATGATTAGGCCACAGCGTAAGAGACAAAAGGAACACCAGCAACTGATGGAAGAGCTGCAAAGAGGGGACAGGGTAATTACTGCCGGCGGTATCTATGGAGTGATTGAAAGTATCAGTGAGGATAGTGTCGTCATAAAAGTAGAATCGGGGGCAGCAATGAGGGTAGCTAAAAATAGCGTAGCCCTCAAGCGAGAGAGATAGAGGTTGTTTACTAACCAACTCAAAGAGAAGATAGCCAGGTTAAAAGAGGAATTAAGAGCGGTTATTGTCGCCCATAATTACCAGCGACCTGAGGTTCAGGATATAGCTGACTTTGTCGGTGACTCCCTGGAGCTATCACGCCAGTGCACCGAGGTAGATGCTGAGACAATTGTCTTCTGTGGTGTCCGCTTTATGGCTGAAACCGCCGCCATCTTAAACCCTGACCGCACTGTTCTGCTATCAGAAGGCAGTGCTGGCTGTCCGCTGGCAGATATGATTAATATTGATGAGCTGAGAGGGTGGAGGCAAAGATACCCCGGGGCATCGGTTGTCTGCTATATCAACTCATCAGCCGAAATCAAAGCTGAAAGCGATGTCTGCTGTACCTCAGCCAATAGCGACAAGGTAGTAAACTCGGTAACAAATGATGACATAATTTTTATTCCTGACCAGAACCTGGGCGCCTATACTGCTACCAGAACCAAGAAGAGGCTAATTCTCTATCCCGGCTTTTGTTATGTTCACCACCGGCTTAAGCCTGAGCAAGTAAAGCTAGCAAAACAACTTCACCCTGAGGCTCAACTATTAGTCCATCCCGAGTGCCAACTAGAGGTAATAGCCCTGGCTGAAGCTGCCCTTAGCACCTCACAGATGCTCCGCTATGTTAAGGCAAGCTCGCATAATAGCTTCATTATCGGCACCGAGGAGGGTATACTTCACCGCTTGCGCTTAGAGAATCCTGATAAATCATTCTACTTAATATCAAACAGTCAAATCTGCAACGATATGAAGAAGACAACCCTGGAAACCATTGCTCAAACGATGGAGCTGAGGCAAAATATAGTAACCGTCCCTGAAGAGGTAAGACTGAAGGCAAAACAGGCAGTTGACCGCATGCTGGCTGTCAGTTACCAGATTAAAGCCACCGAGGTAGCTAAATGAATCAATATGACTATATTATAGTTGGCAGTGGTATTGCCGGGCTTTATACCGCCCTGTTGGCGAAGGGGCAGGGAAGTGTGCTCATTATTACCAAGGGCAGCATTGATGACTGTAATACCAAATATGCCCAGGGGGGTGTTGCCGCTGCCATAGGTAAGAATGATACAGCAGAGCTCCACTTCCAGGACACCATAGCCGCTGGAGACGGCTTATGCGATGAAGAGGCAGTGCGTATCTTGGTAAACGAAGCCCCTGACCGCATCACCGACCTGGTCAATTTTGGAGTCCCCTTTGACACCCTTAACGGAGAGGTTGCCCTTACTCTAGAGGCAGCTCACAGTATGCCCCGCATCCTGCATGCCGGGGGTGACGCCACTGGGGAACATATTGAAGTTACTCTAAGTAAGCAGGTTCGCTCATCCAAAATCCAGGTACTAGAAGATTGCCTGGCTACCGAGATTTTGGTAGAGAAGAAGACAGTTAAGGGAATAAAAGCCCTTGATTGCCGTACTGGCTCTATTGAGGAATTCGGCTGTGGCTCCTTGATTCTAGCTACTGGTGGCGCTGGACAGCTATTCAAGTTTAATACTAACTCGGACATAGCCACCGGTGATGGTATAACCTTAGCCTATAACGCTGGAGCAGAGATAGTGGACCTGGAGTTTTTCCAGTTCCATCCTACTGCTCTACGCTTGCCCGGGGTAACCCCGTTTCTCATATCTGAAGCGGTCAGGGGTGAGGGAGGGATACTGCGCAATGTAGATAGCTATCGCTTCATGCCTGACTATTCATCAGAGGCTGACTTGGCACCACGAGATGTAGTAGCTCGTAGCATACTATACGAGATGGAAAAAACAGGCTCAGACTGGGTCTTTATTGATGTTACTCATCTACCACCCCATGTTACTGCCACCCGGTTTCCCCATATATATCGCTTCTGCCTAGACCACGGTCTTGACATTACTAAAGGTCTGATACCGGTGGCACCGGCAGCCCATTACATGATGGGTGGCATTAGGACCAATACCTGGGGCGAAACTAATATAGCTGGACTATTTGCTACTGGTGAAACCGCCTGCACCGGAGTCCATGGAGCAAATCGGCTAGCCTCAAACTCAATGCTTGAAGTGCTTGTGTTTAGCAAGAGAATTATGGAAAAAACGAGAAAGGCAGCTACTAGCAGTAAAGGTGTGGAGGTTCACCACTTGCTGAGTCAGAGGCAATCTCCCAAGGTCATGCCTGCACCCAGCCTTTCTGCGCTGCAGCAACTGCACTGGGATGAAGTAGGGATTATCCGCAACAAGGAAGGGCTGACCAAATCAGCCAATATCTTAGCTGCCTGGCAAAGGTCGTTACCTCAGCCTACAGACCGCCCTTCTTATGAGCTAAACAACTTGGTGTTGACCGGTCGCCTGGTAACTGAGGCTGCCCTACTTAGAGAAGAGAGCCGCGGCGCCCACTTCCGCTCCGACTTTCCCCAGAGCTTACCACGGTGGCAACGCCGTATCGTATTCACCAACTAGGAATAATACCACATCCCAAAGATTGGGAGAAGCTATGTCCACTGCCTTTATGAAGATCCTGGAATCAGCTCCTGAAAGATATGATGCTGGGGTTGACAACCAGGTGCTATGGACACATTATTATTGACAAGAGTAATGAGGGATCAGGATACCTCATCGCGAGTTGAAATGGGAAATCCCAATTATATGTCATGTATAGATTTTTCTAGAAACCAAATTAGGAAATTGTTGACTAAAGAGAACAATATGATACTTGAAAATAAGATTCCTTCTTACGAGAGCCTTGAAAAGAAGTTTCAAGATATAGGTGAATTTGGACTTTATCTTCATATCCCTTTCTGCAAACAAATATGTCCTTACTGCCCATACAACAAGGAGATTTATCAACCTGATGTAGCAGAAATGTATACAAGAGCTGTTAAAAAGGAAATTGACTTCTATTCTGGTCTTTTTGGTGATAAACCTGTGACTTCTTTTTATATTGGTGGCGGAACACCTACCACAATGCTTTATAGTGGTCTTGACAAGATTTTAGAACATATCTTTAAAAATTTTAATATGCAGTGTGATATACATATGGAGAGCCATCCTAATGATTTGAGCTTAGACAATCTCAACACTATGAAATCTCTTAACATAAAAAATCTAAGTACTGGAGTAGAAGCTCTACAAGACAAATACCTAAAAATCCTTAATAGACCATACAATACAAAAGAAGTAAAGGCAGCAGTCGAAAGGGCTGTCAATAAAGGATTCATATGTTTCAATGTGGACTTCATTTTTGCTTTACCCAATCAGACTTATAGTGAGATAGAGCAGGCGGGTCATGAATTGGTTGAGATGGGTATTGATCAAGTTGCAGCTTATCCTCTTTTCAAGTTTCCTTACACCAAAATGGGAGAGTCTGCTAATCAAAGTAACTACAACATATTAAATATCTTTAAGAGAAGAAATATGCTTCATATCCTAGAGGATATTTTTTATGATAAAAAATATGAACGAACGTCTGTTTGGGCATTCACTAAAGAAGGGATTCCAAAGTATTGTTCTGTGACAGTGCCCCTTTATGTTGGTCTCGGTGCGAGTGGAGGCTCTTACTTAAGAGATATTTTCTACCTTAACACCTTTAATGTTGCTGAATACATAAAGAGACTTGAAAATGGAAGAATGCCAATTGCCTTATCACTAGATTTGTCAGAAAGCATGCAGATGGCATGGTGGTTTTACTGGAGAGTCTATGAGACAAGGTTTAAGAGAAGTGATTTCAAGAAAAGATTTGGAAAGGAGTTCAATGAAATATATGGAAAATACATAAAGCTATTTTCTCTTTTTGGCTTAATAAAGAAGGATGACGGAAACGAGGTAACCCTTTCTGACAAAGGTACTTTTTGGCTGCATGTACTTGAAGATTTGTTTTCAATAGATTACATTAGCAAACTATGGGGAACTTCAAAGCAAGAACCTTGGCCAGAGAAGGTTGTTTTGTAAGTTTTACAATAACTTTATTAACAATATTTAGACTTCCAACAGAATACTTACCACAGGCTTAGATTACTTCAAGAACACCTGGGTCATGCCAGATTGAGGGTAGATTAAAGGGGGTGAGGTAGATAGATAATCTCCAACTATCCCAAGAACAGATTGATAACATTATAGACCTGGCTCTGGCTGAAGATATAAGCCACGGTGATGTTACCACCGAAGCATTAATACCACCTGACCTTCAAGGGAAGGCATCCATACTGGTTAAGGCAAGGGGAATTCTGGCTGGTAGTGAGGTAGCCAAGAGGGTGTTTCTCAAGGTTAACCCGTTACTCAAGGTTGAGGTGCTTATTAAAGACGGAGCTGAGGTTAAACCCGGTGACATAGTTGCCACCATTTCTGGCAGTGTAGTCAGTATTCTCAAAGCCGAGCGAGTAGCCCTCAATTTTCTACAGAGGCTTAGTGGTATCGCCTCACAGACAGCCCAATATGTAGCTAAAACACAGGGACTTAAGGTCAATATTACCGATACTCGCAAAACCACCCCCGGTCTCAGACTACTTGAAAAATATGCAGTGCGTGTAGGTGGCGGACAAAACCACCGTTTTCACCTGGGTGACGGTATCCTGATTAAGGATAATCATCTAGCAGCGTTACGTGCCCTGGGTATGAGCTTTAAGGATATTATAGCCAAGGCTAAACAGAATGCCCCTCACGGGCTAAAGGTTGAGGTAGAGGTCAATACTATCCAGGAAGCCATGGACGCTGCAGAAGCCGGGGCAGATATAATCATGCTGGATAATATGAGCCCTGATGAAATGCGCCGCGTAGTAAGCTTAGTCTCGGGTCGAGTTAAGATTGAAGCCTCAGGGGGGATTACACTAGCCAATATCCGAGCTATTGCCGAAACCGGCATTAACCTCATCTCGGTAGGTGCCCTCACCCATTCTCCAAAAGCCCTGGACATCAGCCTTGAGCTTGAGCCACAAACGTTCAAGTTACTCTAAGTTGCCTCCGTGGGAGCCAGCCCATGGGCTCTAAGTAGCGGTATATCAGCTAAAATACGGTTGGTTGTGCCGTCAGTAATTACCTGCCCTAGTACTCGAAATGAGTGCTGCAAATCACTAAGTAGAAAACGGTCCCGAACAGAGTGTATCACTTAGAGTGCGTGGTGTGGTATTCGATGTGGGACAAGAGAATGGGGCTTTTCCTGGCCATGGGCTACCATTAACTTGTCATCACCCATAACCTGGCGGGGGTCACCGTCGGCGATGATGCGCCCATTGTCTACTAGCACGACACGGTTGCATACCTCCAAGACGAGTTCTAGATCATGAGAGGCAATAAGAATTGTCTCCTTTGATTCCTGCAAAAGATGAATGATACGACGCCTAGAACGGATGTCGAGGTTGGCACTTGGTTCGTCATAGATGAGCAGTCGAGGATGCATCGCTAGCACACCCGCAATAGAGACCATACGCTTTTCCCCTTCTGAGAGATGGTGGGCTGGTCGGTCAGCAAGTTCGACCGCACCCACCACTGAGAGTGCCTCCGTTACCCTCACTTCAATCTCGTCTTTTGATAACCCCATGTTCTGGGGGCCGAATGCAACGTCATCCCGCACCGACGGGCAGAACAGTTGGTCATTTGGATTTTGAAAGACGAGACCCATGTCAGAGCGAAAGTCTCCATTCAATACTGGCTTGCCCAACACAACGATGTCCCCAGCAGATGGCTTCAGTATTCCGCAGATCTCCAGAAAGAGAGTGGTCTTACCGGATCCGTTAGGACCAATAAGTCCAACCCGTTCTCCGGGCATCACCTTGAGACTCACGTCCTGTAAAACGTTAGGTCTATCGGGGTAGGAGAACCATAGTCCGGAAACGGTGAGCGCGGGTTCGATCAACTCTTCTGATAACATTGTTACATCCAATCTTTCATTACGCATATTCGAGTCATTGTAGCAAAGCGGCTACCCCGTGTCCATATAGGATGTCCCCGGTGATGAACCCGGCTGCGGTCAGGAGAAAAACACCGAGGGTAATTACATCGCGGGAATGGGTTTGAAATTCGCCTCGAGGAGGCGGAGCATGACCATAGCCTCGCAGAATCATTGCTTTGTATACCCACTCAGAACGCTCGTAACTACGCACCAGGATGCTACCGCCCAGCCAGGCCGCAATACTAAGGGCACGAGTACTAAAGCGGCGCTTGTCAAATCCCCGGAGACTCATTGATATCTGCATTTTCTGCAGGTCACT
>JAUWEU010000069.1 GCA_030608125.1 Dehalococcoidia bacterium | reverse complement strand
CCCCGAATTTAAGGAAGCTCTCGGTTATGACATGGCATCAGGTCAGTTTATTTCGGAACGGAATGTAGCCTCAAGAGATATGGTAGTGGTGCTGGGGAGCAAAACGGCAGAACAGCTGTTCGGAGATGAAGACCCCCTGGGACAGAAGGTCAAAATGAAGGGTAAACGATTTACCGTCATCGGTGTGCTGGCGGCTAAAGGTGGCAGTATGTTTGGCTTTAGCATGGATGAGATGGTGATAGTACCGATAACCACCTACCAATCCCGGCTTTTTACCATGCGCACCCCCAGCGGCGAAGACTCTGTTCAGTCAATCGCGGTTATGGTCTCCGGTCCTGAGGCGATGGATGATGTAACAGCCGATATTGAAACCACCCTGAGAAAGCGCCACCATATTGATGAGGATGAGAAGGATGATTTTGCCATCATCAGCATGGAGCAGATGATTGGAGTCTTCGGTGATATAACCGGGAGAGTATCCATATTTCTGGCAGCTATCGCCAGTATCGGCCTGCTGGTTGCCAGTATTGGCATTATGAACATCATGCTGGTCTCGGTAACCGAGCGCACCCGGGAGATAGGTATTCGCAAGGCGGTCGGCGCCAAACGACGGGATATCCTGCTTCAATTCCTGCTTGAGGCAGCAGCGCTCAGCCTGGTCGGCGGTGGTATGGGTATTGCCTTCGGCTGGAGTTTATCCAAGGGTATATCCTTTATCGCGACCTACTCTGGATTTCCGCTGCAGGCGACATTGTCTCCACTCCATATATTTCTGGCCGTCGGGGTCTCGGTTTTCATTGGTCTTGCCTCTGGCATATACCCGGCAATGAGGGCAGCCAGGCTAAATCCTATTGATGCCCTGCACTACGGGTGATAAAGATGAATTGGCTGGACATAGTTATTCTGGTGGCTATCGCTATTCCTACCGTGATTGGTCTGCGAGTCGGCATCATAAAAGCTGCCTTGTCTCTGGCTGGAGTAATAGCCGGTATCATCCTAGCTGGGTTTTACTACATTCCCCTTTCAGAGCGATTATCCTTTATCTCACCGGCTAGTGTGGCTAAAATTGTTGCCTTTGCCATCATACTAATTGGGGTAATAATAATTGCTGCCGTGCTTGCCTGGTTACTAAGGCGAGTCACCTCAATAATGATGTTAGGTGGGGTTGATCGGGTTGGCGGCGCTATCCTTGGTTTTGTGCTGGGGGCTTTATTCTATGGCGCCCTGTTATCCGCCTATATTAACTTCTTTGATAAAGCCCCACCTATCACTGAATCACACCTCGCCACTATATTATTAGATGGCTTCTCTCTGGTACTGGCTCTGCTCCCTGAACCAATACGCTCTTTCTTTACAACAGTGCCCGGTAGTGATGTTTTATAAACTAATGATTAGACTTATTAATATGTGCCTTCTGCCGGGGCGTCACCCGGATGTAAGCTACGCCACTTATCAAGTAGTTGCTCACGACTTTCCACATGGTCTGGGTCAGGCTCGCAGCATTCTACAGGGCAAATCTCAACGCACTTTGGTAATTCAAAGTTACCGACACACTCAGTGCATTTATCAGGGTCAATTATGTAAATTGTCTCCCCTTCAGTGATAGCCTGGTTTTGGCACTCCGGTTCACAGGCTCCGCAGCTTATGCACTCGTCTGTAATTTTGTATGCCATACAATATACCTCCTAACTTTATTCCTTAAGGAACGGGTTCTTTTTTGTGTTTACATTTTCTTCTGAGCCTTCCTCCTTAAAGCTATTGCCACATGTTGAGGCACAAGGTCGTCAATGTTACCACCCAGCCTGGCTGCTTCCTTGAGCAGGCTGGAGCTAAGGAACTGATATTTTAGGGTTGCCATTAAACAAACCACCTCTAACTCGGGAAACAAATTTTTATTCATCATTGCCATATCGAATTCCCTGATGAAGTCACCACTCATTCTCAGCCCTCGCACTATCGCCTGCGCCCCTACCTTTTTGGCAAAATCAACGGTCAGCCCACTAAAGGCTTCTACCTCAACATGGGGTAGATTAACTATTGCCTGTCTTACTAATTCTACTCTCTCTTCAGTAGTGAATAAAAGACGCTTATCTGGAGTATTATAGACTCCAATAATCAGCTTTTCAAAAAGATTAGCTGCTCTGGCGGCAATATCAAGGTGCCCATTGGTTACGGGGTCAAAGCTGCCTGGATAGATAGCAATAGTCAAGGATTACCCCCCTTTTGGTATACGGCAATACAACTATCTCCGTGACGGCGGTCTTTAATGAGATTTAATGTAGCATAGGTTGAGTTTAGGGGATGATGTGAAGAGTGCGTTACCACCACAATCGAGTTTGCCCCCACCAGTTTAGAGGTGGCTAATTGAGCTACAATACTACCGATAGATGAATTAGAGTAGGGTGGGTCCATTAATATAATGCTATACTCCTTGTCCAGAAAGGAAATTGCTTTTCCTACACTACAGCAATAAATATGAGCCTGGCTCGCCAATTTTGTCTTTTCTAAGTTTTGCCTAATTATATCACAACATCGTGGCTGGCGCTCAACAAAATCAACCCAGCCAGCACCACGACTTAGAGCTTCAATACCTAAAGCTCCGCTACCGGCAAATAAATCAAGCACCTGCAACCAATCGCTGGTAGTAGTTTCTAGTATAGAAAAAATCGCTCCCCGGACTAAATCTGTTGCCGGACGAACAGTAGTTCCTCTTGGTACTTTAAGCCGATGCCCCTTGGCTTTACCAGCGATAACTCGCATTCTATATGAAGGTATCTTTTGTCTAGGTGCTGCCTGATTTCCTTTATATATACAACTAAAGCTCACATTTCGTCAAGTAGCCGGTTTGCTTCTTCATCAGGGCGCCTACCTTGGCTAAGGCATCTTTGGTTAGTGGCTTACCAATGCCAAAGCATATGAAACCAAAGCCCAACCGGGCATTGACCATTAATATCAATCACTTATCCTGTTTTCTGATAGACTTGGGCAATAATTTCCATCAGGACTTTCTATAATACTGAGTAATCAAGACAGGGTCAACATTTATATTATGAAATTAGTTATTAATCAGTAGCACAAAGTCTTGTCTTAGGCAGATGAGGTGTGATATACTGACCACCGCTATTGTGAAAAGGGGGTAATAATTGCTGGCAAACTACGGCTATATCGGGTTATTTCTGGTAGTTGCCATTCTTTTTGCTGTTACTACTCTTCTCCTTCCCTTCCTTCTTAGATTTATTGGTGTTGTTCCCCACAAACCCAATCCCATCAAGAGTTCTACCTATGAATGTGGTATGGAAACCATAGGTAAGTCGTGGGTTCAATTTAATTTCCGCTATTATTTCTATGCTCTTATATTCTTAGCCCTTGATGTCCTGATTGTTTTTCTCTACCCGTGGGCAGTTGACCTCAGGCAACTAGGGCGTTTTGGTTTTATCGGGATGCTTATTTTTGTTTTCATTATTGTTATCGGCTATATCTACGCCTGGAGGAAGAAGGTTTTGGAATGGAAATAAAAGATGAAGCCGGGATATATGTTTATTCTGATAAGGAGCTTGATAGGACTGAGGGCAAGGCTATAGAGGCAATGATGGCACACTGCCAGCAGCCTATTTCTGACCCGGATGCCTGGCTAGATGAGGAATTACGCCGCAATATCTTACTAACTACAGTAGATGTTGCCTTAAATTGGGCACGGCGGTCTTCAGTTTGGCCGGTGACTTTTGGTCTGGCATGCTGTGCTTTTGAGATGATTGCCATGGCTGCGTCTCGCTTTGACATAGCTCGTTTTGGCATGGAAGTCTATCGCGCCTCACCACGCCAGGCTGACCTGATGGTTGTGGCTGGAACGTTAACCTGGAAGATGGCGCCACAGTTAAGGCGAATCTATGACCAGATGGCGGAGCCGAAGTGGGTATTGGCTATGGGGGCATGTGCTATCAGCGGTGGCACTTTTGCCCAGTCTTATAGTGTGGTGCCTGGGGTTAACCGCATAATCCCGGTTGATGTCTATGTGCCTGGCTGCCCACCACGCCCTGAAGCTCTGCTTTACGGAATAAGGATGCTACATAACAAGATAGCCAAAAGAAGCATTATTTCTGAAAGTAGGTAGGAGATGACGGTAGCCCTTTCTGGCAAAGAAATAGCCACTAAGCTAGAGGAGCAGTTTCCGGGGAGTATTGTCGAATCTAGCCAGGAAAGCCTAGTAGTTAACAGTGAGTTCTTGTTACCGGTAGCCACTTTTCTAAAAGACGCACCCGGTCTTGATTTTAATTATCTTACCAGTATTACTGCTGTTGATTATTATGACTACTTTGAGGTGGTTTATCAATTAACTTCAATAGAGCATAACCACAGCCTGATAGTGAAGACGCGATGCTATGGTCGGGATAACCCCACAATTCCCTCAGTGGTTAGTTTGTGGCGGGGAGCCGATTTTCAGGAGCGAGAGATTTACGACCTTATGGGGATTAGATTTGAAGGGCACCCCAACCTGAAGCGTATCTTCCTCTGGGAGGGGTTTCATGAGCACCCATTGCGAAAGGATTACCTGTAGTGGCACTTAAAACCGAGCCCTTTGTTATCAATATAGGTCCTCAGCACCCTAGCACCCACGGGGTGTTTCGTATGAGGATGACCCTTGATGGGGAAGTTGTTGTAAATATGGAGCCAGTTTTTGGTTACCTACATCGGGGGATTGAGAAGCTAGCTGAGGGGCGCACCTATACTCAAAATATCCCCTTCACCGACAGGCTGGATTATCTAGCTTCAATGTCCAATAATCTAGCCTATGTTCTAGCGGTGGAGAAGCTAGCCGGGATTTC
>JAUWEU010000045.1 GCA_030608125.1 Dehalococcoidia bacterium | reverse complement strand
GCCCGGCTAGCCTCAGGGAAAGACCACTGAACACTAGGAGCAGCAGCAGGATACCACCTATCACCAGGTCAGCGAAGAATAGGCGTCGGCTGGCTTTAGCGTATTCTTTTGCCTTCTCCTGCCTTAGCTGGTTCAAGTTTGGTTCTTCTAAGCGGTTGTTTATCTACCTCACCCCCTTTATTTACCCCAAAAATCAAGATTTTTGGGGACCCCAGAATAAGCACCCAGAAAAATCTTCGATTTTCCTGGGAACCCGCTTTGTCCCCCTCTCCATGATATGGATATATATTCCTATCATGAGGGGGAGGAATTATTTTGAAGGGGCAAAGCCCCTTCAAACTTCCCCCAATAATCTAACCTCTCTTCTATTACAAGGTTTTTGGGATAAGTTTGGTGCGGTAGATGGATTGGGGGCGATGGTTGAAACCTAGGGCAGTGGTAACCTGCTCCGGTCTCCCTGAACCCCTGTTATCACAATATAACCTCATCCCTATAGTGCAATATCCACGGTGCCAGTCAATGAGCCACAGGTCATCAATTAAAGCCCTCAGGTCATAGCTTCGGGGACCAGTATCCCTCTGGTGTTGCCACGGCAGGTGCTTTACTGAGAGCAAGCTGTTAATGGCTGACTCCACATCCTTTTGCTTCTTTTCGGTTTCCACCTCAACCTTGTATTCAGCATAGCCAACCTGTGATTGCAAAGATGGCAGGGTCAGGGCTATGGAATATACCTGTAGTATCTCAATGCCGGGCGGTAGCTGCTGGCTTACGGCAGCGGTGAAGAAGTGTGGCGAGACCCACTTGGTGCAAAAGATATCCATTAGCTCGGCTTCACTGGTTACCCCTATGGGGAGGGGTGCCGCTAGTGATATTCGGGGGTGGGGGCTAAAGCCTTCTGAGTAAGCCAGTGGTATCTGGGCTCGGTGAAGCGCTCTTTGCCACAGTCGCATTATATCCAGGTGAGAGATGAACTTTACCTCTTGTCCTCGGCTGAATCTAATCCTCAGACGCTGCATGTCCTTCCTTGGTCAGTAGAATCTCCTCAATTTTTACCCCTCGCATTTTTGTTATCACCAGCTTCAAGTCCTTATACTTTAGCTGTTCGCCCCGTTTAGGTATGCGTCCCAAAAGGTCAAGGATGAAGCCAGCTACAGTCTCATAATCGCCCTCGGGCAACTCCAGTTCCATCTCTTCATTGGCTTGCTCAATACGCATGCTGCCGTCGATTTGGAAGGTATATTCATTGATTACTTCGTACTCCTTTTCCACGGCGGCTAGCTCATCTCCTACCGGACCGACAATTTCCTCAACTAACCGGCTGAGGCTAGCTATGCCCGCCGTGCCACCAAACTCATCTACAACCACGCACATCCGATAGTTTTTATCACGCATCTCGGCAAAGAGTTCGTTGATGCGCTTGGTTTCGGGAGTAAAATAGGCAGGGCGGACTAGGTCATCAATGACACTCTGGTCACTGATAGTGCCCTTAGCCTGAGCCATAAGCACATCCTTTACCGATAGGATTCCAACCACATTATCCATATTTTCCTGATATACCGGGAAGCGAGATAGGGGAGACTCAGCATAGAGGGTAAGGAAATCGGCTAGTTTAGAGCCTTGCTCTATACATACCACCTCGGGGCGTGGCACCATGACCTCACGGACTGGCCGGTCACCAAACTCAAAAACCTTGTGTAGCATCTCGGCCTCGGTCTCCTCTACCGTTCCCTCTTTATGTCCCACTGTTATCATGGTGCGGATTTCTTCCTCACTAGCCAGAGACCTGGGCACCGGCGCCCCTCCCAACAGTTTGCTAAATCCTGAGGCTATCCAACTCAGCACTACCACCAAGGGAGTAAACAGCCACGATATTACCTCTATCGGTCGAGCATATATTAGAGATAGCCTCTCAGCGTGCTGGGTAGCTATGGTTTTGGGAGTAGTCTCACAAAATATCAGGAGAATGATGGTTACACCTATGGTAGCAATGAGGATGCCTTGCTCTGCCCCCCAGATGGAGATGGCTAGGGCAGTAGCCAGGGCAGCGGCGGCAGTATTGACGAAGTTATTGCCCAGCAGGATGGTTGATAGTAGTCTCTCCGGCCGCTGGAGCATCTTGGCTACTCGGTCGGCCCCGCTTACCTTGGTGTTAACCATATGCTCCACCCTTATCCTCTGTAAGGCAATAAAGGCTGTTTCTGAGCTGGAAAAGAAAGCTGACAAAAGAAGACAAACAAAAAGAAACACCAGGTATAGTGTTTCAATAGACATATAGCATCACCCCACTCTTAATATTGATTAAGACCCTAACTAACCCCTTACTATCATCATATCATTGGCTAATAGGCGTGTCAAAATAGCTATTTGAGTGTGCTTAACAACCCCATCCCCTTTATCCCCTTCCCCTTGGTAAGGGGAAGGGGATGATAATTATTTAGAGGGGCTTTGCCCCTCTAAAACTCCCCGATTATTACCCCCAGAGTAGCGAGAGTCTAAGAGAGGCTTCGCCTCTCTTATAATTAAATTCCCCCTCTCCTTGATAAGGAGAGGGGGATTAAGGGGGTGAGGTTGCTAAATAAATATCTAAAGGGGTGAGGTTGTAGACAATCTCCACGGTTGTTTAATCCTCTACTACCTATGCTATAATCCAGATATATGAAAATCCTGGGTATTGAGACCTCCTGTGATGAAACAGCAGCCGCGGTGGTGGAGGATGGGGTTAGAATTCTGTCCAATCAGATTGCCTCTCAGGTGGAGCTCCATGCCCGCTACGGCGGGATTGTGCCCGAGGTAGCCTCCAGGCAACATATTCTGGCTATTATCCCGATACTAAAGCAGGCGATGGCTGAGGCTAAGGCTACCTGGGATGATTTGGCTGGTATTGCCGTTACTATTGGACCGGGGCTGGCTGGCTCACTGCTTGTGGGAATAAATGCGGCTAAGGCTATTGCTTTAGCTCAGGACTTACCTATTACCGGGGTTAATCACCTTGAGGGTCATATTTATGCTAACTGGCTAACTAACTCTACTCCTCTCTTCCCCCTGGTGTGCCTTATTGTTTCTGGGGGACATAGTGATCTGGTGCTTATGAGGGGACACGGCGATTATGTGGTATTGGGGCGGACACGGGATGATGCTGCCGGCGAAGCCTTTGATAAAGCAGCCAGGATATTGGGCTTGGGCTACCCCGGTGGTCCAGCCATTCAACAGGCAGCTAAAAATGGGGATGCCACCTCTATTCAACTACCTCGTGCCTGGCTAAAGGGGAGTAGCGACTTCAGTTTCAGCGGGGTCAAAACAGCCCTGCTGCGCCTGGTGGAAGGGGGTAAGGTTTCATCTGGGGCTGACGGCGCTGCTAGCTTTCAGGAGGCAGTGATTGATGTCCTGGTTACCAAAACGATAGCCGTAGCCAAAGAGCGCCGGGTGAAGCAGATTTTGCTGGCGGGTGGGGTGGCATCAAATGAGTTGCTTCGTGAATGGTTAGTGAAAGATTCATCCATTCCGGTTCGGGTTCCCGAGCCGGTGCTATGCACTGATAACGCAGCTATGATTGCTGCCTGTGGCTACTTTCGGTTTAAGGCAGGCAAAGTGGACGGCTTAGACTTGGATGTGATTCCCAGTCTCAGGCTGGCTTAACGGGCAGCAGTTGCACCTGCCCTGAGTGCATAGAGTATTATAAATATGGATTAGCCCCTGTTGCCGCCGGGCGGAATTAACCAGGCTACTGTTTAGCTTAAGCTGGTTGGTCATATGCCTTTCTATTGAGTTTACTACTAGCTTAGGGTAGCCGTGATAAAGGTCAAAGGCTTTCCTCTCAATTTCTGGTTGGGAGGTAAGCCGGCTCCAGGCAACCATGAAAGGAAAGAGCACATTCACGGCAATATCAGCGGCTCGACTACTACCGAGAAGGGTTGGATTTTTTATTCTACTACCTGAGCCAAAATCAAAGTGGCTTGCCCAATAACCACTGGCGGTAACCACCAATCCCTTTTCTAATCTGTAGGGACTTTGGCTGAGAGCTGCCTCCTTTAGCCTATTGACTATCCCGTCAAATATCCCGTCTTGCCGGTAGCCGACTATGAGGTAACTCATGGCTACTAGGCGACGAACCGGGAAATTATTTGGTCTGACCTTGAACAGGTGCCAGGCACTGAGGGACATTGCCTCGGTCTGGCAAGAAGAAGCCCATAGCCTCTCCAATCTGTCTATCCATTCACCATCTAATTCACCCTTCTGGTGCCAATGGGGGCGCTGTGAAGGAAGTAGCCCAGCCGTGCCCAGTAGTAGAGCCTGTTGTCGAGCAAGACATTCCTCGTCTGATATTTCGCCCTGAGTCATCGACTCTAGAATTTGGAGTGGTAACCTGCGGGCTAGCTCGAGGAAGGGGAGTTTATTCTTGGAGTAACCCAGAGCCCCCATTATCCCTTGGTAAAGGCATTGGCTTGCCCCCAGTTGAGCTAAATCGGCTTGAAACTTGGTAGCCTTAGCTAAAAACCGCTCCTCCCCAGCACTATCTAGAAATTCGGCCATAGTGCCTGGAGTCAGGCGCTCTGAGGCTTTTAGGCAGGGCATATTTAGGCTGGCCGGGGGCTCTATTCTATCAGACCACTGACCAATTGGGCTTTTTATATATTTATCTAATACCAGAATAGGAGCCCCTTTGCCATTCTCAAGAGTGGTAGCCTGGCTGTCGTGCCACATCACTACATGCAGGATTACCCGGTTATAGGCTGGGTCGTGGTGGTGGTGATGAGTTCGCCAACCGCTAGATTTAACATGAACTTCTATATCCCCCTTTGTTAACCCTTGACTGGTGGCAATAACCGCATCCCGGAAATCAGCACCTCGGTCATCATTAATCCTTCCCGGGTAGACTATCTTTATCGGCTCGCCCCCTTCAGTGGTCAGCTCGGTCCTATCCAGTAACAGCCGTTGCCAGATTTCAATAACTTGACTCTCTAGAAGATTGTTTATCAACCTACCCCCTTTAGACTAGTCTCATGTCATTGTGAGGAGCGTCAGCGACGAAGCAATCTCTAGCGATAAAATAGTTTTTTATTAGGTAACCCTCCCCCTTTATCCCCCTCCCTTACAAGGGAGGGGGAATTAGTTATATAAGAGAGGCAAGCCTCTCTTCGACTCCTCCTACTTATTAACACGATATCGTGTATTACCAGCCTAATGAAGGCGGTTTAGCCAAAGCAAACCGCCTATTTTACCTCGTTTAGCAACCTATCCCCCCGACCCCCTTCCCTTAATAAGGGAAGGGGGAATGTAGGTAAGACAGAGGCTTCACCCCTGTCTAAAGTCTCTTCCCCCTCTCCTCGGAAAGGAGAGGAGAATTAAGGAGCCCCCAAGAATCCTGATTTCTGGGATAAAATTAAGGGGATGAGGTTAATAAACAATTTCTATTTTACGGCTGATTTAATTAACCCCCTTTAGCCTAACTGCGTATCAAGCTCTTGCTTAAATGCCTGGTAAGCTGGCTCATCATACAGGGCAAAAACTACCCTCCTTAGCTCTGTTTTCCTGGTTGAGTGCTGGCGCACTTGACCAATCATTATCCCAGCACATTCATCTAGGGGAAAACCGCCAACACCGGTGCCTAAGGCAGGGAAGACAATGCTCTTTATACCAAGCTCATCAGCTCTAAGTAGACTATTCTTTATCGCCTGCCTAATCTTTTCAGCATCAGTCTTTAGGTCTTGTCCCATCACTGCGGCATGGATAATGTACTTTGCTTTTAGTTTACCGGCTGCGGTGACTATTGCCTCTCCAATAGGGATAGGTCCCTTTTTAACCGCCTCGTCCTCTATTTCTTTACCCCCAGCTCTCTTTAGCGCTCCAGCTACTCCGCCACCCATCCATAGTCGGTTACTGGCAGCATTTACCAAGGCGTCAAGTTCAAACTGGGTAATATCGCCTTTATAGACTTCAATGTTAATCATTTATTATTACCTGATTATACACGAAACCGTGTATAATGTCAAGGTTTTTTGGGTTTCTTTGACGGGGTAGCCTTGTATTCAAACTGGGCTCGTTCAGCAATAATGGAAAGAAGGGTAGATGAGGCACCACGGGGTTCATACCTCCCTGTTTCCCATTCGCTTATTGTTTGCTGACGCGTGCCTAGTTGGTCTGCCAGTTCACGCTGGGTTAGACCTAGGTGACGCCTTAAGGCTTGGACGTGCTCCCTATCCCATTGTGGTCGGTTCACTTTGCCGTTACTCATAATTAAATCTTACACGTTTCAGCGTAAATTGTCAAAATGAGATATATAACTCAATTATAG
>JAUWEU010000081.1 GCA_030608125.1 Dehalococcoidia bacterium | reverse complement strand
TGACCCCATAGCATCCCCTTATAAAATCCTGGGAATTTCCAGAGCGACACTCTACAATAAGATTAGGGCATATGGACTAGCTGTAAACAAAATAGACAGTGACTGATTAAATCTTTTACAATTAAGCTTCTGCTTGAAGCAGAGATTGAGGCTATCTTGATAAGTCAGGATAGCCTTTCTTTTGGCAAGGAAATTGCACCTATATAAGGTGGAGGTGATAACAGATGGAAAAGCAGACAATCCTTGAACAAAGAATTAAAGGAGGTGAAAAGATGAAACCGATATTGATAGTAGAGGATGAAGCCGTTATGAGGGAATCTCTCCGCGATTGGCTAACTGAGAGCGGCTACCAGGTAGAGACGGCTGAGGAGGGAGAGGAAGCGTTAAAGACTATTGCCGAGCAGGACTTTGGCATTGTCATCCTTGACCTGAGATTGCCGGGAAAAGACGGGATTGAGGTGTTAAGAAAGGCCAAGGCGCAAAAACCACAGCTCAACGGTATCATCATTACCGCTTACCCCTCAATAGAGTCGGCAGTAGAGGCGATGAAGATAGGAGCTGTTGACTACTTGCCTAAACCATTTGACCTCAATGACCTGGAAAAATTAATCAGGGAGACTCTGGGACCAGTTCAAGTAGAGATAAGACCGAGGGCTGTTACTGAGGAAGCTGTAGCTGAGCCAATTGCAGTAGAGGAGGTTAAGGTTGAGGAGGTCATAGCTGTTGCTCCTGAAGAAATCCCAGTTCACCTAAAGCAAGGCAAGGCTCACTTTGAGGCTGGTCGCTACGCAGAGGCTCTTAGGGAATTTGAGTCCATTCTCAAGGTTGCTCCAGGCAATATCGAGGCCCGGGTCTGGATCCCAAGGACAAGGGAAGCGCTGGCGACACCAAAGGTTGAGGCGGCAGCCGAAGGGGCGGCTGTTCCTGTCGCTGAAGAGGTCAAACCCAAGGAGTGCCTGTGGATGAAGATGGGGATGGTCTCTTACCGCATCTGCACCAGTAATTACGAGTGTCTCACCTGTGAGTTTGACCAGATGATGCAGGAGAGAATGGCTAGTGGCGAAGCTCCCGAGCTTGAGGAGGCACTGGCAAGATTTAAGGAACTTCCCGGTAGCCAAAGGCTCTGCCGCTATGCCCTTAGGGGTGATGTCTCCTACCGGCTTTGCACCCGTCTCTTCCAGTGTGCCACCTGTGAATTTGGTCAAATGATGGAGGATGCCCTCCAGCAAAAGCTGGCTAAGCTAGCTATACGACGGGAGGCTCTGCGCAAAAAGGAGCAGGAAACTCAAGTAATAAGCGGAGGGTAAGTTCACACCTGTTGCACAATTGCCCATTTTGTGTAACAAATAACAAAGCTGGATATGCCAACCAGGCAAATATCCAGCGGTTGGAGTCAGGGTTTCATCTGCGAGAGGGCGTATAGTATTGCGTCCCCAGTATTTAACAATAACCTCAATCAGGTCGCTCGAGGCGACGTCAGCATGGTGGTTAGGCTCGGGGCCTAAACGAAAGTTGAATGCATTTACTTCCTCCACCCATGGTTCCCCCGAAGAGTCCCAGCACCAGACACGATGGGAGTATCCACTGGCGAGGTTCCAGGCGTTGGCGTAGGGGTTACTTCCTCTCCACCGCCACAGGCGAAAGTTGATAATAGCAGGATGACCAAGAGCGTCAATACAATGACTTTCTTGGCTTTCACCTCCTCCCTCCTTTAGCCACCGATACTGAGTCCAGCGCATATCTTTGGCAGTTCAATGAGCCAGACTTTGTGCCCGACCAGTGAGGTCTCTCTTTTGAGGAACGTTTTAGAAAGGCTACGAGAGCCAATTGAAGAATGCTCTTGGGCGTAACTCCTCGGCGACACAAGGGCTATGCCTCGTGTGTGAAATCAAAATGTTCAGGCTTGGGAAAAGCTAAAACCAATATTGCCTGGGTCAGGGTCAGTGGAGGTCACCAGGGAGTATGCGGATCCTTTTTCAGAGTCTCAATCAACTTGTCCAAAGGAATGGCAGCTAGGGTCATAGGTTGAACAGTTCCCGTCGCACTCAATCTTATTGCCACTTTGGCGACAGTTTCATCGCTCGGAGCTTCGATAATGTTGACAAAATCAAACTGGCCCAGAAGTGCATACTGAGTCACTATTTTAATTCCCATAAGTTCCATGTCTTTATTTAGCTCCTTAATCCATTCCGGGTTTTCCTCAAAATTCCTCCTTCCTTTATCGGTAAGAACCACGAGCTGTAAGTAGTAAGCCATTACCACCTCCTTGCTAAGATATTTTATACTATATAATAATGAATTCATCCTATGGCTTTTGTCAATAGTTGACAGGATATTTTCCATTCACTCCTCTGAACCCAGTTGAATCTCAGGTTAGACAATGGTAATATGATGAACACTGATAAGGAGTGCTTAGATAAGCATGGTGCACTGGCAGGTAACGGCAACTACCATTTATTGTGATGCGGTGGATGAAGAAGTAACTTTACTGGTGTATAAAGATTGGTCGACAAAATGTACTGGCTACAGGAAGTATGGTGAGCCTAGTAAGGAGATGCTCAATCTACTCAAGAAGAAAAGTAAGCAGTCAAAACGGCGGTTGGAGTGTACCGGTCCGGAATGTCCCAGAGTAACTCAGTATAAGGAAAAGCTGTTTACCGAGGAGGCTAAGAAAGGACTCACAGCAGACCGATAGAGAAATGGCTATGCCATCTCAGGATAAGGAGGTTGCCAAAGGTGGGAAGTGAAAACCAAGTGAAAATACGAATTGATAATCTCTCCCTCTCCTTTGGAGGCGTGAAGGCTCTTATTGATGTTAGCCTCGACATAAAGGATAATGAGATTCTGGCGATTATAGGGCCAAATGGTGCTGGTAAGACCTGTCTGTTAAACTGTATAAACGGCTTCTATAAGCCACAAAAGGGTGAAATATATTATGAAGACCGGAGAATTACCCGCATCCGTCCGGATAAGGCAGCCCAGCTTGGTCTAGCCAGAACCTTCCAGAATATCGAGCTATATACCGGGCTAAGCACTCTAGACAATATTATGGCAGCTAGACATGTCCTTATGAAACAGAACTTCGCCAGTGGTGCCCTGTATTTTGGCTGGGCTCATAAGGAGGAGATTGAACATCGCAAGACGGTTGAGGACATCATAGATTTTCTAGAAATAGAGCCAATTAGAAAGAAGGTAGTTGGGGCTCTTCCCTACGGAATGCGCAAAAGGGTTGAATTGGGTAGAGCCCTAGCTCTGGAACCGAAAGTCCTGCTTCTTGATGAACCGATGGCGGGAATGAACCTAGAAGAGAAGGAGGACATTGCCCGGTTCATCGTTGATATATTTGAGGGGCAGGGAGATACCTATCCGGAATCGCCGGTGCTGAGGGATGGAATTAGTTGTGTGGTTCTTATCGAGCATGATATGGAAGTGGTTATGGATTTAGCCGATAGGATTGTGGTTCTTGATTTTGGACGAATAATCGCTGAGGGCACTCCGGCTGAGATTAGAACCAACCCGCAAGTTATATCAGCCTATTTAGGAGAGGCATAGTAGCCCCTGATATGGCCGGCTTACTCCCAGGCTCTCTCATCGACTATTTTCTGATGCTCTTCGGGGATGGTTCCCGTCTCCACAAATTCAATCTTATCTATCTTAACCCGGCACAGGTTCTGGAATCTTTTATTCAAATCATCGGCTAATTTTTCCCTGTCTACGGCTTCATCCTTCAACTCAATCTTAAGGGTCATTTCATCCCGCTGTCCGCTACGCCCGACCACTATTTGGAATCTGGAAATCGGCTTAGAGCTAAGAACTACCTCTTCGGCTTGTTTAGCCACGACAAACATACCCCTCACTTTGACCGCATCGCCAGTTCTGCCAACAATACCGGTCAACCTGCATGCGGTCCGACCACAGGGACAGGGTTCGGTAATATAGGATGACATATCACCGGTGCCAAAACGGATAAGCCCCCACCCTTTATTATGAACCGGGGTTACCACTATTTCGCCTATCTCCTCAGGTGGTAGCTGCTTTCCTGTCTCGGGGTCAACTATTTCTACTATATATTCATCCATAAGGTGCATGCCCGATTTCTGATGGCATTCATAGGCGATGGCACCACCTGGTTCGGTAACAGCATAAGCTTGTGCGGTAGCAATCTGGTAATTCTCC
>JAUWEU010000017.1 GCA_030608125.1 Dehalococcoidia bacterium | reverse complement strand
GGTATGGTGGTGATGGCTAATCCCGATGATAAGGGGCAAGCCACATTGACCGCTGATACCGATGGTGAAGGCTTTGTTCGTATAGACGGGCAATACCTTGCTCAAGCTCTTAAGGCTTGCGGGGGTATGGTAGATTTTAAGCTCACCAATGCCTTATCACCAATTCTTTTTCCTCGTTTGTTCAGTTTTTCCAGCGGTTTGGCTCTAATCCAGCATAGATTGTCTGAGTATGTCCCATTTTCCGTCCATGATGGCGGATATTACTTTCCCCTGCTCCACAGTAATAACCGCTTCATGCGGGGTTATCACCTGGGAAAGCATCTGCCCCGTCCGGTCACCGTAGCCGGCATGACGGCTTTCGAACCGGAAAGTGAATTCCCAGCCGCGGATCTCATCCTCTGCCGGAGCGTTCGCTGAGATAATCTTCTTCGTGAAGACGGCGGTAGCGGTTAACTCCAGTGATTCCGCAATCCCATCAAAGGCAAAGGTGGGGCTGTTCCTGACAAATTCTTCCGCAAGGTCCCGGCTTCATTCCTCGGTCAGGTATGCCGGGCAGGTGCGAATATCAGGCCAGGGACCAGCGCTGACCGGCGTCTCCTCACCTATCCAGATTGTCGTAACCATTGCCACTCGGTCGGGAATAAGTACGCTCATACCATAGGGCCCGTCAAGCTCGCCGGGAAACGTTACCGGAACGCTTGTGTGAAAAGAACCGGAGGGTGAAATGTCAAACGGCGCGTGTGCGATTTCCAGTATGATACTGCTGTCATCCGTTAGAAAAATACAATACTCGTCCTGCCAGCGTTCGTCAGGGGAGTTGTTATCCAGGCGCAGTTCGAAGTCGGAGTGCTGACCGGCGATATGCCCGGCGCTATCGCCACTAAAAGTAACCGTTCTTTGTCCCTCACCGAGATACCATGTGGTGGTGAAGGGGTCGGGTGGTATCGGTTTCTCAACCGACGTAGGCTGGCAGCCGTAGGCTACAACCCCGGTGGCAATCAGCAACAGCGTGGCTAACACAATCAGGAAAACTCTGTTTTTCATTATTTTTCCTCCTCTCCTTTTATTCTCTTTTAACATCTTGGTAGTCATCGTTATCCTCCTTTCATAACCGAATGCTATCGGTTCTTAAAAAGCTAGCGTTTACGGAATGCCACTCCAGTAATCACAAGTGCCAATACGGCGATTCCGATGGCACCGTAGGCAAAGATTGCAGTCATATCCAGGGACGATTTAAGCCGCTCTATTTCATCGGCATTTGCCTTAATCTCAGCAGTGAGGTAGCGAACCTTTCTCGCTGGATCCTTGAGCCATGAAGCCAGGTCTGAGAGAACATATTCCTGTATCGGGCCTAAGGGCTGATTCCAGCCGTCTGCAGGGTAGAATGTGTGCCCAAGACCTGGATAGGTAATTAGGGTATGGTCAGGATGGTTCGTCTCCGTCAACCTTTGCTCTAGAAGATAGGCTTGCTCAACCGGAGTCTGTATATCTCCTTCCCCTTGAAGTATCAGAATGCTGGCAGAAACATTGCCGATCATGCCCAAAGTGTCTTCCAGAGCAAATATTGATTGCAAGTACTTGTGCATGGGTATAGCCTCAGATGTTGTATAGGTTTCCATACGTTTAACTAACCAAGGTTTGAGTTCTTCTTGAATACTCAGGTAGCCGTCTTCGTCAGTATCAAACCCTTGTTGCCAGAGCCATTGTCCGGTGCTGTTTTCTATGAACATACTTGCAGGGAGGAATACGAGTCCAAATTCTCGCGTTTCATATACTTCTTCTATCGATAGCAATTCGTCATGGTTCGTATCTATTGTATCTTCAGCGTAGAGGAAAGGCCCCTCGACCAGCTGGAAGTAGAGTACTTCGCGAAGGTCCTGAGAAGTGGCTCCCATAAGCACTATGTTCTTTACCCCCGTATTCTCAACAGCAACTCGAGGTGCTATGATGGCTCCCTCGCTGTGACCGATTATGGTTACATCGTCTGCATCGACTTCAGGTTGCTCAATGAGGACTTTCAGGGCTGTCTCCGCATCCTGTTTCAAGTCTTGGAAGGTAACAGTTGCCCAACCCTCTGGATCCAGCAAGGTACTTTTTGCACCCACGTATCTCTTATTGTAGCGAAGCACGGCAAACCCTCTGGCTGACAGATATTCTGCGATCTGTACAAAGGGTGCTGATGGCTTTTCCAGGCCGGTGGCGCCGGGTGGAAGGTATTCGTCCATATCAATTGTGCCAGAGCCTTGCACTAATAGAACACCTGGGAAAGGTCCGCTACCGGCAGCAGGAAATGTCAACTGAGCATCAGTTGACAAGCCTTCGTCTAGCTGTATCACAAGATCTCTACGTGCAACTGTCTCTTCTATTATTCCCTGGGCCTGAATATGACTTGGAGTTAGAGGAAGTAAGAAAGAAATAATCAAGACAGCCAAAATCCCAGTTGTTGCTACCTTTTTCGTTGTTTCTCCTTTCATTTTTAAGTTGTGTGTACTGCCTGTGCCAACATTCAGTTATGGCTGCCAGCAGCCGTTCCGGAGTGTCTGCCTTACTGACAAAGGCATCGGCTCCAGCGGCCAACTAAAATCTTGTCGATGCCAGTGGGGAGTTCTAGGTTTCGTCTCCTTAAGTGGAGCTGTGGGGATTGCCCTCAAGCAAGCTTCTGTCGAAGCTTAATTGTAAAAGATTTAATCAGTCACTGTCTATTTTGTTTACAGCTAGTCCATATGCCCTAATCTTATTGTAGAGTGTCGCTCTGGAAATTCCCAGGATTCTGGCAGCCTCACTATGGTTTCCGCCGGTTTCACCGAGTATATTCAGGATATGGTTTTTCTCAACCTGTCTGAGGCTTTCCCCCGGTGGAGCTGAGTGAGCCAATAGCCGGCTTTCTTGGGGCAGGTCAGCAACCTCGATACAAGAATTTTTGGCTAAGATGACCGCTCTCTCAATAGCGTTCTCTAGTTCCCGGACATTACCCGTCCACTCACACTTCAAAAGAAAATCGGTTGCCTCAGGGGAGAAGCCAGTAATCTCTTTCTGATTTTCCACGGTAAACTTCCTCAAGAAATGCTGGGCTAAGAGGGGAATGTCCTCTTTTCTTTCTCTCAATGGAGGTAATTCAACCGGAACCACATTTAGTCGATAATAAAGGTCCTCACGGAATTCCCCATCGGCTACTGCTTTTTTAATATCCTTATTAGTCGCTGAAATAACTCTGACATCAACCTTGATTTGTTCATTGCCCCCGACTCTGGTGAATTCCTTCTCCTCCAACACTCTCAGCAGGTGAACCTGGATATTGGCACTCATCTCGCCAATCTCATCCAGAAAGAGGGTGCCTCTATTAGCTATTTCGAATTTTCCCTTCTTTTGGGTGTAAGCCCCGGTAAAGGCACCTTTCTCATGTCCGAATAGCTCGCTTTCCAATAGGCTTTCGGGTAAGGCGGCGCAACTGACAGCGACAAAGGGCTTACCCCGACGATGGCTCTGAGAGTGGATGGCCCGTGCCACTAGCTCCTTCCCGGTACCGCTATCACCGGTAATCAATATTGTGGCATTGCTCCTAGCTATAACCTTAATTACCTCTATTACCCGCTGCATCTTAGGGCTTTTAGCGATGATGTCCTCAAATCGGTAGCGCTCCTCCAATCTCTGGTGCAGAGACAGGTTCTCCTCGATGAGTCCTTGACGCTCCACTAATTTCTCAATCAGTAATTCTACTCTCTCTGGGCAGAAGGGCTTCTCAATATAGTCATAGGCGCCTTCCCTGATAGCACTTATAGCAGTCGGGATGCTCCCGTAAGCAGTAATGATGATTACCTCAACATTGGCAAGCATATCCTTAGCCCGCTTCATTAACTCGATGCCGTCCATCCCTGGCATCACCAAATCGGCGATGACAATCTCCGGCTTCTCCTTTTCCAGAATCTCCAAGGCTTGAGGACCATCCTCCGCAGTAAGCACCTGGTAACCAACATCGCTGAGCCAGTCACGGAGCGATTCGCGGACAATGGCTTCATCATCAACCACAAGGATCTTAACCTTTTTCTTCATGGTAAACCTTTAAGTAGATAGTAAAGGTAGTGCCCTTTCCCTCCTCACTTTGCACTTCAATCCTGCCCTGATGCCGCTGGATAATTCCATAGGCAACAGCCAGCCCTAAGCCTACTCCTTTCCCCTTCCCCTTGGTAGTGAAGAAAGGAGTGAACAACTTGCGCATATTCTCTGGAGAAATGCCACAGCCGGTGTCCTGAACCTCTACCTTGAGCTCGCTATCATCAGCCGAGGTACGGAGGGTCAGCCTGCCCCCATCGGGCATTGCCTGAATAGCGTTCAGAATGAGGTTGGTACAAACCTGCTGAAGCTGGTCAAAATCAGCCATGACCTTAGGTAAACTAGGGCTGAATTCTTTTATCACCTCAATATTCTGTAGCTCAGTCTGATGACCAACGAGGCTAAAGGCTCGGCTAACGACATCACTGAGGTCTACCTCTCTAAGGGTTGGCGGTGACTGCCGGGCAAAATCCAAGAGATTACGGATCAATTTGGAGCTGCGGGTAAGTTCTGAGTCCATTTTTCTCAGGTAGTCCAGGGCTTTTTCTTTAGCAATGGTGTCGTCAGCTATCTTTTTTGCCAGTAGTTGAGTATAGACAAGGACACCAGCCAAGGGATTATTGACCTCGTGAGCAATAGAGGCAGCCATCTGACCCAGGGAAGTCAGCTTCTCGGCCTGAATGAGTTCGTCTTGGGTAGTTTTCAGTTTATTAAGCAGATATGGCCAGCACATGGTAGGCTCAGCCAGACCTTGACAAACAGCGATAGCCAGTTCCCGGCAGCCGTCATAGCCACAAGCACCACAGTTCATTCGGTAGCTGGGATCCACCTTACCAATCTCCTCTAAAACGCTTTGAACATCTTCCTCACTGGGAGTAGGTAGGGCGACATTCCGATTGGTAAACTTGCGACTGAGGTCAATGCCGGCATATTGTTGGATATCCCTCTCGGTTTGAGCCGGGTCTGCCTCGCTCTTGGTATAATTAGTGATAATTTCCCTTCGTTTGAAAACACTCAAATCGTCATCAATGACAGGACCATTAATACAGCCTTCACAGAAACACAGGTTGATGAGCTTGGCAGAGATCTTGCCCTCGGCAAACTCCCGAAGAATGTGGGGCATATAGTCCTTACCACAGGCATTGATGACATCATTCAACAGGAGGTCATCGGAAAGCCTTGCTACCTTGAGTAACCCCCCTGATATGGCAAATAGGCGACCAAGGTTAGGTTTGGGACCAGAGAATTGCCCTTCTGCCTCAGATTCAGGGGTAATCCCTCTGGCAGCAAACATCTCCTTCAGCTCAGGGAAGGTCAGGACAGCATCTATGACTCCGGCTACCTTCTCATCTTCAGCCTCGGCTTTCCTGACAATGCAAGAACCAATGAAGACCACTTTAGCCTCTGGATTATACTGCCATTTAATCACTCTGCCGCTAGCTATCATAGGGGAAACAATGGGTGCCAAATTATCAATTATCTGGGGATAGTATTTTTCAATGTATGATACTATAGCTGGGCAGCTAGATGAGAGGATAGACTTACCTTTATTTTCATTCACCAGGCGAGCATATCCTCGGCACACGAGCTCGGCGCCGAAGGAGTCCTCCATTACTTCGCTGAATCCCAGTTTTTTGAGGGCGGTTACCAACTGTCTTGGGCGAACCTCGGGCAGGGCTGCGGGAAAGGAGGCAGAAAGGATGGCAATTACCGAGGGGTATTGCCCCAATAACTGCCAAACCACCCCAATGTCGCTCTCCGCCTGCTTTGCCTTTGCCAGGCAAATCTGGACACAGGTGCCACAGGCGATACACCGTTCCTTTATCACCTCAGCTAAGCCTTCCCTTATCCTAATCGCCTTGACTGGACAGTTACGGACACAGGCATAGCATCCCTTACACTTTTCTCTCATGGTATAAACGATGCTCATTTCATCTCCTTGATTTCCCTTTCCCCTGAGCCGCAGGAAGTCTCAATTCTTGCCTCAGGCTAGCTACTGAGCGGCGGGAGATAGCCACACCGAACTTCTCCTGGAGCTTGGCTTTGATTGCCTCATCTGAGGAAAGCCCCTTCTCAGTTTCAAGAAGCTGCCTGAGCAGTTCCAGCCTAAACCTCCTCGGTCTAGGGAAAAAGTCTTTAAGGGGGATTTCTCTACCCCAGGGGGTGTCTATACTTTTGCCTCTGATAGCGCGACTGACCGAGCTCGGAGCAAACCCAATCTTTTCGGCTAGCTCCTTTTGACTGAAGGGTAAAAGAGACTTCAAATCGCGAGACTCTAGATAGAGTGACTGCTTGTCAATAATATTTTGCAGTATTTGAGTTAGTGTGTCCTTACGGCTATTAACTAGTTCCAGCTTCTTGAATAGCTGCCTGGCTTCCTTGACTTCAGCTTCGGTTAACGCACCAGCCGCCTTCAACTCCTCAAATCTTTCATAATCAATCAAATACCGACCTCGGGCGAGATAAGCTGAAAAGTAGGCGATAATAAAGCCCGTTTCATCCTTCTCCACTGAGGCGACCTTGGAGTAGCGAATGCCGCCTGAGGTGACATTGGAAGGATGATAAAACTCACTCCTGATAGAGAAATCATCAATAAGGTTATTTATTTTGTGAACCTCTGAGACCTCCAAGTCACACTCTCTGGCGATCTCTTCAAGGGTCATCCCTGATTCAGGGAATAAGAAATATCGCTTGAATTTCTCCAATCCTAATCTCTGTATTTGATGAATAATATGCTCCTGGTTCAGCAGAAGCGACTCAATATCAAGAGAACCCTCGTCAGCTATTAGTTCCTCCTTAAGTTGATAAAAACTGGATGAGATATCAGTTCTGGGGAATCTCTGATGGCGGATTAGCCTCTCCTTCTGGGAGAGCCTTTTGAAAAGAGAGCTCCTCTCTATCTCGGCGATGAGTCTATAAAACTCCGCCTCAGGCATTTCCAGCAAGGTGGCTTGCTCCATGCGGAGGATTTGTTTTAATTCCTGCTGCATTAGCAGGGATTGTGTTTGTTCCATTCGTAATCTGGGCATTTTCCACCTCATGGCAAAGATGACAATCTATTAAGACAAGGCTAAGCAGGTAACAGTTCTGGAAATGCCGGGAACAGGGTGGATTTTACTAGTGACTAAGTCACCAATATCAGTCAGGCTTTCCCGTTCTATGACGGCAATGGCGTCATAGGGACCAGTCACGGGGTCAACCGATTTCACCCCTTCTAGCTGCTTAAGGGCACTGACAATTTCCTTAGTCCTGCCCACCGCTGTTTCGATGAGAACAAAAGCCTTGGCTGCCATTGAGTTTCACCTCCTCTTGCACCACAGCAGCTATAGCGTCTGATTGGCTAATTCAAGGTGATACCTAGTATACCTCTCCAGATTGTGCACTTGCCTCGGGATCAGTATCTCGCAGGCCCAATCCCAGTGGAAGGATACCGAATCACCTACTTGACAGTTGGTGATAAACCCCGTACCATTGACCTGACGCAGCACTCTTTTCTTCCTTGGTTCACCCAGCTTTAGCTTGCCGCATTCCATTACCATCGGTTGATACTCCACGACCAAGTGGGGTGCCCCTATTTGCTTCACGCGGACCCAGCGGATACGGCAGTTTTCCATGGTATCCAAGCTATGGTCAAGTGCTCCGATGCGACTATGCACATCAAAGACGTGGAAATTGTGGAAAGGCCGGGCACCGAGCGGTGGCTTACTTAATAGATAACCTAGGGTTTTCGCATCCAATCGCTTTGCGAACCACTCACGAAGCGAATTATAGAACCGGGCTAAGTCAACCTGCTCCAGTAGCTCGTTACCGAGCCAGTATGCCTCCACGACACGGGCATCAAAGGGATCAGAGATGTGATTGCTACTGGCAATCAACTTAAGATAGGGATAGGCTGCCTCAAACTTTTGCAGGATAATAACCAGCCCTGGATCAGTGTGCTTCGCCGCGCAATAATCAAAAAGGGTCCTATTATCGTCGCCGCCGCAATAGCCAAGTTTATTGGGCATAAAAGCGTATCTGGCGAACATGATAGTCCCATCCATAACCATCTCACTTCTCCATGGGAACTGATGCTAAAGCCTCCTTTTGGATTCTAACCCTTGGCGCAACATACCATAGTGCCAAAGCAGGCACAGGCACCAAAAGCCACCATTACCTTTGACTTGGCCCGGAGCAGTCGGGCGATCCTCTCTTGCTCCGAATTTCTAATAGCACCGTTAAACAGGCATAAATCAATAGCCCCATCCTCCATTGCTTCAACGTGGTGGTATTTGAAATCTAGAGCGATTGGCCAGAGCACAATGTCGGCAATATCGGCTATATCAAGTATCTTCTCATTGGTATCAAGCACAGCCACATCACAGCCGCTGCAGCTAGCCGCCCAATATAGAGCTATTTTGGGTTTAGCCATTCTCGCCTCCGCTGTTACGACTGAAAGGTCCCAGTCGTCTTATTTGTTCCGTCATCTCATCAACGATGGAAGCAAAGCGGTCCCCTTCTGATGCCGATACCCATTCTAATCGTAGTCGCTCATCTTCAACCCCCAGTTGAGACAGCATCTTCTTCAATAGTGGGATGCGCCGCGCTGCCTTATAGTTTCCTTCGGCGTAGTGGCACTCACCGGGGTGACAGCCACAGATGAGGACGCCGTCTGCTCCTGAGTCAAAGGCTTTAAGTATAAATGTAGGGTCTACCCTTCCGCTACACATAACTCGCACTATCCTGACATTGGGAGAATACTTCTTGCGAGAAGTGCCGGCAAGGTCAGCACCGGCATAGGAACACCAGTTGCACAGAATGCCCAGAATCTTTGGTTCAAAGCTCATACCAATACCCCCTCAATCTCAGCTATAATCTCCTCAGTGGTAAAGTGCTTACCGGTAATGGCACCGCTGGGGCAGGCAGCCACGCAGACACCACAACCCTTGCACACTGCTTCATTGACGCGGGATACCTTTTTCTCCTCGTCAAAAGAGATAGCCTTATATGGGCAGAGGCCAACACATATCTTGCAGCCAGCACAATGTTCCTCATCAACGACCGCTGTTGCTGCTTCAATTTCAACCTTGCCCTTGCTGATCATTGCCAGTGCCCGAGCGGCAGCGGCTGATGCCTGTGCCACGGTGTCAGGGATATCCTTCGGACTCTGGCAGCAACCGACGACAAAGACGCCGTCGGTCATGGTGGCTAC
>JAUWEU010000066.1 GCA_030608125.1 Dehalococcoidia bacterium | reverse complement strand
TGGTGGTGGCATTCCCTGCTGTTTCTGCCCTGGCCACGGATGAGGCTATTACTCTTGACCCCTATGAGGGTAAAATCGGCGACAATATTGAGATTTCTGGCTACAATTTCGATGCTAATTACATGGTCTATATTTACTTTTCCAGCGAGGAAGCCGATGAGGGCGATGACATCGATGACCTTGATGCCTATGAGAGGGTGACGACAACCTACGCTGGTGGGTTGGGTGACCCGGACGAGGGAGAGATTGACACCGATTTCGATGTGCCTTCAAAGCTCACCGATGGCGAGGTGGATGAAGATGTGCACGGTGGTGACTATTATGTTTATGTTACCTATCGCAACAGCACCTGTATAACAGCCGTCGCCCGATTTACTGTAATCGGTGGTGAAATTGAGCTAGCCCCTGAAAAGGGTCTAGTAGGCACTGAGGTCATGATTAGCGGTGAAGGTCTTCGCCAGGGTCAAAAAATTACCATTGAATATAATGGGGATGATGTTGATATAGTTAGTGGTGATAAGGAAACCGATAGTGAGGGCAAATTTACCTGCACCATTATTATTCCCGAGAGCATCGCTGGCAACCATACTATAACTGTCACTGATGAATCTGGCAATAAGCCCGAGGCTGAGTTTAGCGTGAAACCTAAAATAACCACAGCCCCAACCTCAGCAGCGGTAGGAAATTCGATAGAGGTTAGCGGCACTGGGTTTGCTAAAAAGGAATATATAACCATCACCTTTGATGGTCATAGGGTTTCCACTAACCCAATGGAAATAATAACTAATCACAAGGGTAGCTTCAGTGGCAGCTTCCTTGTGCCTTCCTATACCACCAGCGGTATCAGTGAGGTAAGAGCTAGCGACCGCAGCGCCAATAAAGCTAAAGTGGATTTGACTATTTGGGCTGGCATTAGTCTCAGTCCAACGACGAGTCAGACTTCGCCTGGTCATGTCGGCATGGAGCTTACCGTCTATGGCACCGGGTTCATAACCAACACCCTGGTTACCATCACCTATAGTAACAGTGAGGTCATCACGGTAGCTACAGCCCCCACTGATGTTTACGGAAATTTCCTGGCGACCTTTGCTGTCCCACCCAGTGTGGCTGGGAGCTATACTGTAACTGCCACTGATGACACCAACAGGGTAATATCCATCTTTATTATGGAAGCAAAGGCACCGCCAATACCAGTGCCACGGTTACCAAAAGTTGCCGGTGTAGCTGAGGCAGAGGCATACTTTGACTGGGAGGATGTTGAGGATGTCAGCGGCGTAACTTATGCTCTCCAGGTTGCCTCTGATGCTGATTTCACCACCATAGTGCTGGAAAAGAAGGGGTTAACTCACTCGGAATACACTATCACTAAAGAGGAGAAGCTGGAACCAACCAAAAAGAAAACCCCCTACTACTGGAGGGTGAAGGCAGTAGATGGTGCCTCCAATGAAAGTGAGTGGACACCTCCGGGGTTATTCTATGTTGGCTCTTCTTGGACTTCAGTAGCAGCTCTCTACATAGGGATAGGGCTTGGTGTATTGCTACTCACTATTCTCGGCTTCTGGTTGCGAAGAAGAACCACCTAGCATTGAGATATTGGGTAACCTCATCTCCATAATAGGAGATTGGGAGATAACAGCTAAGAAACCCGAATCCAGGCTACCCTCTATAATAATCCAATATTCCTATTACCAATGACTATAATTTATAGCCCATTTGGGTCATTGCGTTGGGAAGTAAGATAAACTATAGTGGTAATAGGTAAGTTTAAGGTAGCTTAGAGGAGGAAACAAGGTATGGTAAGTTCTAAAGAGATGGACAAAATGCTAACTGTAAGTGATGTAGCTCGCCTTCTCAATGTGCATATTAACACAATAAGGCGATGGAGTAATCAGGGAATACTAAAGGCATACCGTATTGGCTCCCGAGGCGACCGAAGGTTTCAACAGGAAGATATTGCTAACTTCCTTTTAGAGCAGACCAAAAATAGCAGGCAGTGAGAGAAAGTCCTTGCTTTGACAGACTAGGCTCAGGAATAATAATAGGTAACTTAGCCAGGAAAAACAAAATTAAAACTTGATAGTGAGGTAGCGGTGAACGGAATCACAATAATGATAATTGATAAGCAGGCATTTTTCCGGGCTGGTATGCGCCAGGCACTGTCTCAACAATCTGATTTAAAAATATTAGACTGTGACCCAGTTCAGGAGTCATTAGAGTTAATTGAAGCCAATTCTCCTGATGTTGTCCTGCTGGATATTGACTTTCCTACTCTCAGCGGGCTTGAACTGGGTAGAAAGATTGTACGACGCCACCCAAATACTAGAGTGGTGATACTAAGCCCCAATCACAATGACGAGGAGCTTTTTGAGGTTATCAAAACTGGAGCGGTAGCTTACCTCAATAAGAACACCACTGCTGAAGAGCTATTTAGCACCATACGGCGAGCTTGTGGTGGTGAATACCCTATAAATAACAGCCTTATAGCTAGACCCAAGGTCGCTGAACATGTATTAAGGCAATTTCAAGACATAGTATCAATGGGAAAAACTATGGAAACTATAACTGCCCCCCTCACCCATAGGGAGGCGCAGATTCTAAACTACATTGCTGATGGCAACTCAAATAAACAAATCGCCCGTATTCTAGAAATCAGCGAGCAAACAATTAAGAATCATGTTAGCTCTATCCTTCGCAAGCTAAATGCTAATGATAGAGCCCACGCTGTTGCCCTAGCCATGCGCAACGGCTGGATTTCAGCGGAAGGAAAACCATGAGCCGTATATCAATAAGATTTTGATGAAATTTAAGCACCAGTTTTATGAGCAATTGATTCAGGTAGCCTAAAATGTGGGAAGACAACTTGACTCAAGAGAATACTGAGAACACGGATGGCATTGCTGACTTTTGTCAATTGACGAATTACACTTTACCTGAGTTGTTGATAGAGGAGGATAAAGCACATCAATTGGAAAACGGTCCGGAGCTAAGAGCCCAGATTAGAGAGTATCTGCAGAAGCAGGGCTATGAAATAACCGAGGGGGTTAAGCTCCTCGGGAAATCGGGGATTGAGCACATCTTTGACATGCTGGCTCAAAGAGACGATGGTTTTACTAGCCACACCGTTGCTGTCTGCATTACTGCTGGGGGTAATAAGGAAATGGAGGTAGGTACTATTTTCAGCTTTGCCAATAAAGCCTACGATACCGGCATTCATGAGAGGGTTCTTATTGCTATCCCTAAGCTTAGTCACGAGGCGAAACAGTTGGCTCGCAAGCAGCGAATAAAGGTTATTGCTGGAGAACAAATAAAGTCATTATTAGATTTAAAGCCTATGCCACCGGTTAAACCAAAGGAGCCCTTTAAGTTTGAAACAAAGGAGCAATTAGTGGAATCGTTAGCCGATCTGGGCTATAGAGTTGAGGAGAAAGCCAAAGTTCGAGGCAGGTCAGGAGTTGAATATACCTTTGATGTATTGGCTTATATTGACAGTGCTCAGGTTAGTCACGGCTTAGGTATAGATTTCCTAACCGGGGAGAAAGAAGTAACTCTAGAGCAGATATCCTTATTTGATACTAAAGCCTACGAGGTCGGCATTGATGATAAAGCCATTGTTGTATCATCGGGGCTTAGCCCTGAAGCCAGGCAATTTGTCCAACACCAGCGGATAAAAGTCCTTGAGTTAGGTCAAAAACCCGCTTCTCAACCCATGGTGACCGAAGAAAAGCCTGCCCCACCGGAGGAGAAGTCAGCTAAGCCGGAGGCTCTGCCCAGCAAGGTTCAAGCCAAGCCACTGAGGCATGCACCTCAGCCTGAGGCATTACAATTGATTCCCGAGGTGATGGCACGAAGATATAATGCCATACCCTTGACCATATCTGGTAACACATTACAGGTAGCTATGGCAGACCCGACCGACGTCTTTGCCCTGGAGGCTTTTTCCGCTCTGAGCCGGATGAGGATTAAGCCTGTAGCTGCCAGTACCAAGGAAGTCAGGGAGGCTATTGACTTTAATTATAAAGGCTATGGCGAAATTGAACAGCAGCTTTCTCGTATCTCTGTCCCTAGTGAGGCAGTTGACGATAGGCTTGCCATCAGTGTTGATACTGATGCCCCTCTGGCTCAGGCGCTCAACCTTATTATTGAAGAGGCAGTCAAAGCCCGCTCATCTGATATCCATATTGAGCCTGAAGAGGATAGGTTGAGGATACGCTACCGTATTGATGGCACTCTTCAGGATATGATGTCTCTGCCGCTGACCATACATCTGGCTCTCATTTCTCGAATCAAAATCCTAGCTGATATGAATATTGCTGACCGTCATCGTCCTCAAGATGGTCAATTTTCTACCGAGGCTAAAGGGCGACAAATAGATGTTCGAGTAGCTACTGCTCCCACTGTTAATGGTGAGATGGCAGATTTGCGCCTTCTGGATAAGTCAGTAGCTACACTAGGCTTATCCGAACTTGGCATGCTACCTGATAGCCTGGCAAAGTATGAAAGTATGCTCAAGGTTCCCTATGGCATGATTCTGATTAGCGGTCCTACCGGAGCTGGTAAGACTACTACCCTATATGCTTCAATAAATTCCCTTGACTGCATGGGGAGAAACATCATTACCATAGAAGACCCAGCCGAGTATCGGTTTAAGGATATTAACCAGATTCAGGTTAATCCTCAAGCTGGCATTACCTTTGCTACTGGCTTGAGGTCTATGCTTCGCCTTGACCCCGATATAATAATGGTCGGCGAGATACGCGATGCTGAAACAGCTAACATAGCGGTTCAGGCAGCTTTGACCGGGCATCTGATGCTATCCTCTGTCCATGCCAGCGATGCTGCCGGTGTCCTCTCTCGTCTCCTTGACCTAGACATAGAGCCTTTCCTAATAGCGTCAGCGGTTATTGGTGTTGTCGCTCAGCGGATGGTGCGCCGCATTTGCCCTGATTGCAGCCGTCCTATTGAAGCTCCGGTGATAGAG
>JAUWEU010000029.1 GCA_030608125.1 Dehalococcoidia bacterium | reverse complement strand
TAATTACAGTTTGATGCAGTGGTTGATAGTATCTAGTATACCACCCAACCCCGACAATACCTAAAACAGCGACAATAATGAAAATCCCAAAGCCAAGAATGATACGCTGTCTTCTTTTCTGCTTTTGCCACTGGGAAAGCTGACGCTTAGTAACTTCGCGCTGGGGTTTCTCAACCTTCTTTTTAACCAAACTTGAGCCTTTCTTTAGTAAAATTAATCGGGTGCTCTATATTTATAACCTAAAAGCGCAATCTTTTCAAATATAGATACGGGGAAGGGAGGTAATGTGTCACCAAGTTAATGGACGAGGGCACACTGAACAAGACGCCCTATTGTGCAATACCATCTGTGCAGTCAGTTCCCAAACTTTGCTTCGGGAGATGCGAGCTTCTTTCTGACTTATAGTGTTTACCCAAGTCCAACGGGCAACTACACGTTTGTCCTACTGTGCTTGAACCTATCCGTAAACAAGCCACTACTTGCTGCGACAATCCTCTCTGACTTGGAGGAATATTAGCCAAATTTATTTATCTAAGGGTATTGACAGGCTGCCCACTCTGTGCTATTCTATACTTTGTTGATAATATTAGTCAACAAGGGGGCAAAGTCAATGAAGCTTTCTACTAAAGGACGGTATGGAACTAGGGCGCTCTTGGATCTGGCCCTTCATAGGGAGGAGGAACCAGTTCTATTAAAAGATATTGCCCAAAGGCAGCAGATTTCATTACTGTATCTAGAGCATTTAATCACTCCCCTTATAGCTGGGGGTATAGTACGGAGCACTCGGGGCGCTAGAGGTGGGGTTTCACTAGCCAAGCCTCCCGAGGCGATAAGATTGAGCGAGGTTATTCAACTTCTTGAGGGCTCAATTGCTCCGGCGGAGTGCGTTAATAATCCAGGGATATGCACTCGCTCTGAATTATGTGTCACCCGGGATATCTGGAGCGAACTGAAAAAAGCAATGAATGGAGTTCTGGAGTCTACCACCTTGCAGGATTTAGTTGAGCGGCAAAAAAGAAAAGAGCGGCCTGAAGAGGCTATGTATTACATATAAGTTTACTAGGTTAATAGCTCGAACGGGGTGTGCAAAAGGAGGAAATCAAGATGGCAGAGACAATTCAAAAAGTGGAGAAGCTTCAGTATAAGACGGCAGAGATACCGAAGCTAACTAGGGGCATAGCCAAGGACTCTACTGAGCTAATTGGGAATACGCCCCTTGTCAGATTGAATCGAATAACCGAGGGGACAAAGGCAGAGGTGGTAGCCAAGCTTGAATCCTTTAATCCCTTAGGAAGCGTGAAGGACAGGATTGGAGTGTCAATGATTGTGGACGCCGAGGAGAAGAGGCTTATCAATAAAGATACGGTAATCGTCGAGCCCACCAGCGGCAATACTGGCATTGCTTTGGCTTTTGTCTGTGCCGCCAGAGGATATAAGCTCATCCTCACCATGCCTGACACCATGTCTCTGGAACGAAGACAGCTCCTCTCCATTTTCGGAGCTGAGCTGGTCTTGACTCCCGGGGCAGAGGGGATGCCCGGGGCGGTGAGGAAAGCGGAACAACTGGTGGCAGAAAACCCTAAATACTTCATGCCGCAGCAGTTTAACAACCCGGCAAATCCAGAGATACATCGGCTGACCACCGCCGAGGAGATCTGGCGGGATACCGATGGCAAGGTGGATATTCTAGTCTCGGGGGTAGGAACTGGGGGGACGATTACCGGGGTAGCTGAGGTAATCAAGCCCAGGAGACCACAGTTTAAAGCTATCGCTGTTGAGCCGCTGAATTCCCCGGTTCTCTCTGGGGGGAAGGCGGGCTCTCATAAGATTCAGGGCATCGGCGCTGGTTTTATCCCTCAAGTCCTGAGATTGGATTTGGTTGATGAGATTATTAAGGTCACTAATGAAGATGCTGGAATAATGGCCAGAAGGTTAGCCAAAGAGGAAGGGATACTGGCAGGCATATCCTCGGGGGCAGCAACCTGGGCAGCATTAGAGGTAGCCAGAAGACCAACCAACGAGGGTAAACTCATAGTGGTGGTTTTACCTGACACCGGGGAGCGCTACCTGTCCAGCTGGTTCTTCCAGGAGGTTTATCGAGCAGGACCTAGTATATAAAACAGGAGAAAAGGATAATTATCTTGTTTAGGACTTTGAGAGAAGACATCCAAACGGTTTTTGCTAAAGATCCGGCGGCGAGGAGCGTGATAGAGGTCCTCTTTTGCTATCCAGGGTTACATGCCTTGTGGCTTCATCGCTTGGCTCAGCTTCTCTGGCGCTGTAAGCTTCGGTTTCTGGCTCGCTACCTTTCCCATATCAGTCGTTTCTTAACTGGTATCGAAATCCACCCCCGAGCCAAAATCGGCAGGCGTTTCTTTATTGACCACGGAGCAGGGGTGGTCATTGGGGAGACAGCGGAAGTAGGAGATGATGTACTGATGTATCAGGGAGTCGTCCTGGGCGGAACAACTTTAAGGAAGGAGAAACGCCATCCTACAATCGGTAATAATGTGGTAATGGGAACCGGGGCGGTAGCTTTAGGCACTATTACCATAGGAGATGGAGCCAGAATTGGCTCAGGTTCAGTAGTCGTAAAGTCAGTGCCACCCGGGGCTACAGTCGTGGGAATCCCGGGAAGAATAGTGGAGGACCGCCATAAACCTCTCACCGACTTGGAGCATGGGAAGTTGCCTGACCCAGTGGCAGAAGCCATCAGGTTAGTCTTGAGGGAGCAGGAAAAGATACAGGAGCGCCTGAAGCAGCTGGAGAGCTTAAGCGGAGTGGCAGTCCCCATGGATGAAATAGGTGAGACAAGGAGCAAAATTGAGAGGGAGTCTAGCCAAGGAGGGGGAATATGAGATTTGAAACACTAGCCATTCATGCTGGAGAGAGACCGGATATAGCATTTGGCGCTGTCTCAGTGCCCATCTACCAGACATCGACCTTTGTCTTTGAGGATGTGGGCAAGACGAGGGGCTATGATTACTCACGTACGGCAAACCCGACGAGAAAGGTTCTGGAGGATACCATTGCCCAGCTTGAGGGCGGGAAGGCGGGGTTTGCCTTTGCCACTGGCATGGCTGCCGAAGCCACCGTCATCCACCTGCTTAAGGCAGGCGACCACGTAATCTCAGGGGATGATGTCTATGGTGGCACCTATAGGCTATTTCAGAGTGTGATGCGCGACTTTGGGCTGGAGTTCACCTTCCTGAGAATGAATAGCAGGCAGGCGATTGAGGCAGCGATAAGGCCCAATACCAGGATGCTGTGGTTGGAGACCCCGTCTAACCCATTACTGAATATAGTTGATATTGAGGTGGCGGTTGATATTGCTAAACGTCACAGGTTGCTGACGGTGATAGATAACACCTTCGCTACCCCCTATTTCTTAAGACCGATTGAGTACGGGGTTGACCTCGTTGTCCATTCCACGACCAAGTATCTCAACGGGCACTGTGATGTCGTTGGTGGAGCGGTAGTAACCACCACTGACGAACTAACTGAGAAGGTTCAATTTTTACTCAATGCTATGGGGACTTGCGCCTCTCCTTTCGACTGCTGGCTGGTGCTTCGCGGAATTGAGACCCTACCGGTGAGGATGAGGCAACACGAGCAAAATGCCTTTACTGTGGCAAATTATCTTAAGGGGCACTCTGTAGTAAAGAGAGTGTTCTATCCCGGGCTTGACTCTCATCCCGGGCACGAAATCGCCAAAAGGCAGATGAGGGGATTTGGTGGGGTGGTCTCATTTGAATTAAACGGAGGGGTTAAGGTGGTTAACAATTTTCTAAGAAGAATCAAGGTCTTTGCCCTGGCAGAGTCACTGGGTGGTGTCGCTTCCCTTGCCGAGCACCCGGCTACCATGAGTCACGCCTCAATGCCCAAGGAACATAGGGAAAATGTAGGAATCACCGATGAACTAATTCGGTTATCGGTTGGTTTGGAGAATGTTGATGATTTGATTGAGGATTTAGAACAAGCACTTAAGCCCGGATGCAGGAGATGATTTGATGAAACTATATCAGATGGTTGCAAAAGATATCCTGCGAAGGAAACGGCGGGTGTTATATGCCGCCCTCGGCGTGGTTATTGGCACTATGACAGTCGTTGGCATACTGACAATTACCCTTGCTGGGGAAACAAGAATCTATAGTCAGTTGGAAAAATATGGCCCTAACTTAATGATAATACCGGCAATAAGTAATTTAGACGTACAGTTAGGTGACCTGAGTCTCGGGACTTTGACCGTGGGAGAAAACTACATTCCTGAAGAAACATTACCCCAAATCAGACAGATAGCCGATGGTGAAATAAGAGAGGCGCTGGGCATTGAAGATGAGGGTAATATTGCCACGCTGGCTCCAAAATTGTACATGAACACCGAGGTGGGGGGAGTATCTGTGATGGTGGTTGGGGTAGACCCTCAAGAGGAGCGCAAAATCAAGACATGGTGGAGAATCCAAGAAGGGGAATACCTCGAACGCACAGACCAAGCCCTGGTGGGAGCAACGACTGCTGAGCTGCTTGAACTCAATATAGGTGACAAAATCGCGCTTAACGGAGTTGATGTGACCATCACCGGTATTCTTGAGGAGACAGGCTCAAACGAGGATTATCAAGTCTTTGTTCCATTAGAAACGTTGCAGAAGGCATTTAACAAGGAGGGACTAGTCTCTTCGATAGATATTCGTGCCCTGTGCAACGCATGCCCTGTGGAAATCATCGCTGACAGCATAAATCAGAGTATTCCAGGGGTTCGAGCGGTTGCCGTAAAACAAGTGGCTGCAGCTGAAATGGGCATGATGGAAAGGATGAACAAGTTCATGCTGGCTTTAGCCGGAATCACGCTGGCTGTCGGCTGCTTTGGGGTAGTCAACACGATGATGACCTCAGTACATGAAAGAATCAGAGACATCGGGATAATGAGGGCAGTAGGGGCATCACGCAATCAGATAATTAAGGTCTTCATTTATGAGGCCATCATTATTGGAATAGTGGGAGGCATCTTCGGATATATGGCTGGAACCCTATTAGCCTACGCAGTTGGACCACTAATCTTTGAGGGAACAGCCATTACTTACGTTCCCCAGTACTTCGCTCTATCATTAGGTCTGGCTGTCCTTATTGCTGTCGTAGCAACTGTGTATCCTGCCTTCCGCGCCACCAAGATTAAGGTTGCTGACTCTTTTAGGTCTCTGTGAGGTAAGTGACATGTTAGAAATAAAAAACGTATCAAAGATTTATGGCGAGGGTGCAGCCAAGGTAGTCGCCCTGAATAATGTTTCTCTTCAGGTAGATAAAGGCAATTTTATAGCTATTATGGGGCCTTCTGGAAGCGGGAAGTCCACCCTTTTGAATATCATCGGTGGTTTGGACCGTATCTCTGGAGGTGAAGTGATTTTGAATGGGAAACGTATCGACAATCTAGATGAAAATGCCCTGGTTGATATTAGAAGGGGAAAAATCGCCTATGTTTTTCAGCAGTATCATTTGCTTCCATCTCTCACCGCCCTAGAGAATGTGCTGCTACCTTTAATATTTTGTGGGGCGAGCAAAGAAGACAGGAAAGCGTTGGATATTTTGAAAAGAGTGGGATTAGAAAAAAGGGCTGAACATAAACCTAGCGAGTTAAGTGGTGGGGAGCAACAGAGAGTAGCCATTGCCAGAGCTCTGGTTAATGTCCCGTCATTTATCCTGGCAGACGAGCCAACGGGTAATATGGACCAAAAAACAGGAATGGAAATCTTGGGTTTATTTGACCAACTGAATAGAGAGGGACACACCATTATTATGGTTACCCATGACCCTGAAATAGCCAGGCATGCCGGAGAAATCATAGTTCTGCAGGATGGTCAGATTGTAGACAAGATTAATCCAAAAGAGGGAAAGCAATAAAATGGTAAAAGTAGACTTTAGAACTAAGAAAATCAGACTCATCTTCATCATTCTCCTAGTCGTTGGAGTACTCATGCTTATCGTCGGAGGATTCATGCTGTCACGTTACAGTTCGAGCAAACTCACGGCGACGCCTAATCCAACGCAACCAGATAGTCCCAAAAGCACTACGCCTAACCCCACTATTGCCCCGGATTTTACTGGTGTGGACGTTGTAACCAACGAGACAATCTCACTTACTCAGTTTAAAGGGTCTGTAATCCTACTGAACTTCGTGAACTATGGTTGTTCATCATCTCTCAACCAGATAGTCTCAGCTCAGCTCTTGGCGATCAGAGATCTCAGCAAACAGCGTGACGATTTCGTACCGCTCTCAATCTTTTGTGGCTGCTGCCCACCAGATGTCCTGCGCGAATTTGCCTTGCAAAATGGCCTATCATGGCCTTGGATTCTTGATACTAATAATTCTATCCTTCCCCAATATGCGGACTATCTTAGGGAGTATGGCTACCCAACTTTGATTTTCATAGATGAAGATCAGCATATCAGAGAGGTTACTGGCTATTGTGATGTCTCTACATTAGGCATCAAGATAGACGGAACCCGGTAATATGGGGGCAAGGAGTTGGTAAAGGAGTATTTAAGGAAAATGAATTCAATACATAAAGGCTTCATTCAAACAAGAAGGAGGATACAACTGATGTTCAGAGGAATAGTAATAAGCGTGTTATTGCTCGCTGTTACGTTAAGCATTGTTGCATGCAGTGGCAGTAGTACGCAAAGTAACGAGCCAATAAAGGCGACATGGGTCACGGCACAGGTAGTTGGCGATACCGTGTCCATCCCGGTAAGTGAGGTCGAGGATAATTGGAATATCCACTTTAAGCTGGAGACACAAGGTGGCGATACCAATTTTATGACATATATAGTGGATGGAGAAATCTATGTTCGCGCAAATGTTTGCCCACCATGCCGGTCAATAGGCTATTCTCTCAAAAAAGACATCCTAATATGCGATAGGTGTGCGACTACCTTCAAGGCTAAAGCAGGCGACGGAATTGAGGGAGCGTGTGTTGATTTTCCCAAAGCATCGGTGCCATATGAAATCATTGATGGCAATATAGTAATGAGGGGAGATGACCTCTTGTCTGCATACCAGAATACCCTTAAACAGGGGTGGCCCTAAAGATAGAGTAGAGAAGAACTCACCGAGTTCATAGTAGGCTGTGTACACCTTTGTCAAAAGTGGATGACCTATATGCCTAACATAGATTAAACATTAAGACTCAAAGCAGGTATCGAGATACCGAAAGAGGTGGGAATTTGTCTTACGCCAGAGCTTTGCGTTGTCGAAAATGCGGGCAGGAGTATCCGGTGCAGCCAGTCAACCTGTGTGACTTCTGCCTTAGCCCATTGGAGGTCAGCTATGACTATAAGGCTATGGCTGGAGGGCTAAGTCGGGAGAAGCTGGCTGGGGGACCGCTGAGCATGTGGCGTTATCGCGATATGCTGCCAGTGGAAGGCAAGGAGGTGGATATTGGCACTGGCTTTACTCCCCTGGTCAAAGCCGATAACCTGGGGCGTGAACTGGGGCTAGACCGGCTTTATATTAAGAATGACTGCCTTAACCCAACATACTCGTTTAAGGACAGAGTAGTCTCGGTTGCCGTCACCAAAGCACAGGAATTCGGGTTTGACACTGTGGCTTGTGCGTCAACTGGTAATCTGGCGGCCAGTGTCGCTGCTCACGCCACCAAGGCGAATATGAAAGCTTATGTTTTCGTTCCCTCTGGCATAGAATTTGGTAAGCTAGTAGGAACGGCAATATACAACCCGGTTCTGGTGACCGTTGATGGAAGTTATGATGATGTCAATCGCCTCTGTGCCGGGCTAGCACAAAGATATAACTGGGGATTTATTAATATTAACCTCAGACCGTATTACGCCGAGGGGAGCAAGACTCTGGGCTATGAGACAGCCGAACAGCTAGGATGGCGAGCCCCTGACTGCGTGGTGGCTCCGGCTGCCTCAGGACTTCTCTTTACCCGAATATGGAAAGGCCTGGATGAGCTATCTATGCTTGGTTTAATTGAACCGGTTAATACCCATATGTATCTCACTCAGGCTGCTGGCTCCTCACCCATCGTTAACGCCTTTCAGGCGGGCACTCTCCATGTGCACCCGGTGGAGCCAGACACCATTGCCAAGTCCATAGCCATCGGGAACCCGGCTGATGGCTACTATGCGTTGAGGGTTGCCAGGCAGTCGGGGGGTGGTGCCTGCGCCGTAACCGATGAGGAACTCATCGCCGGGATGAAACTGCTGGCTCAAACTGAGGGTATCTTTGCTGAAGCGGCAGGCGGAGTAGTGATTGCCGGGCTCAAGAGGCTGGCAGCTTCAGGGGTAAT
>JAUWEU010000085.1 GCA_030608125.1 Dehalococcoidia bacterium | reverse complement strand
ATTGACATAAATTTGGAAACTGTCAAGAAGGACTATGGTAACCCACCAAAGGTACGGGTGTTCTCAGTCAAGGCTCTCCCGGCATAATGCGAGCTTGAAGCTTCACCTTTTTCATTCCTGCTACAGGTGAAGAATCTGTGTAGGGCTTATAGAGTGATAAACGAAGGGGCGAGGTTTAAACCTCGCCCCTTTTGCCCTGGCAAGGCGTACTGGTTGTCTCTAAAACTATGCTAGTGTCGAGCAGCCGCACGTTCGGCCTCAGTTACCGGCGCAGCCTCCACCACAACCTTAGGTACTCCCAGTAAGGCAAGCATTTCATCCGAAGGGTTAATATGTGATGGCTCCAGGGACCCTAAATCGGCGCTCTCAACTTGCCATTGAGCCATATAGCTGGAGAAGGCACCCTGGGGAAGCAAAGTAACCTCCAGGGGCTTTAAGCCAAGCACAGTTTCCATATCGCCAATAAGGCTGTAGAAATTGCACCGATATTTCCTATCTAATTTCTTAAATTGCTTGCGCATCGCCGCTGCTATGCCTGCCTCACTGGCAATATAGTCACTTCTAGGCTCAAGATAGAAATGCAGCACAGGTTTATTATCAATTAGCTCTTTGCGTGCCACCCAATCCACATAAGGGATGCCACTCTTCTCAACCGCCTCCTCGATTACCCTCTCTGTCAGCCGACCAAGACTAGCAATATCAATGAGGTCATCGGCGCGGCTATGGAATACCATCTGGGGAATGTCAATACCTAACTTTTCGTTGTGGAGTGAGGTTATCTCAATTAAATCGCCGACTCTATACCTGACTAAGGCACCACCATGGAAATTGGTGATGACCATCTCGTATTTTTCACCCGCTTTTACTTCGTCCAGCAAGATAGTCTGCGGCTGGTAGGAATGGTCTAATTGCCATTTGAAGTATTCCCTCTCGGGAATGAACTCAAAGAAGTTCAAGTTGGGAACAAAGGTCATACCTTCATAGTCCCAGGTCTGAACGGCGTAAATACCGCCCTCAGTGCCACCATACAGCTCCAGAGGGCGCCTCCCCCACAGCTCTTCTACCCTTTTCCCGAAAATGGCGGTGTCCATGCCACCACCCACAACTACCCTAACCGACCATAAGTCTTTAGGCAACATAGGACGACGAGCCAGCTTGCTCTTAATTAATCCTCTAATGAAGCGAGCCAATGCCTTGGGATGAGATAGCAGAAAACGAGCATCCACATCTATTGCTCCTTGTTTAAACATCTCGCCGACATAAGCCAAGATAGAGGGCAAGCCGCCAAAAGCATCAAGACCCTGACACAAAGCCTCCTTAAAGCCAGCTTCTATCCTCTCTTGAAATGTCATTTCCTCGGCATTGGAAGGCAGGAAGTCAAAGCCAAGAGCTTCTTTCATTAAGTATCCTACAACGCCTGACCCATAATGTCGAGATGCCATAGTGGACAGGGTTTTCAAATGTTCTTCCACGAGAACATTGCCTTGAGGGTCACAAGAGGCGAGAAGCCCAACACCACCAGCCGCCCTCACGAACTCATATAAGAACCTCTCGGATAAGGGCACAAATTTGAAGTTATATTCACCAGCCCTGCCTACGGTATGCACCCACATGGCAGGCTTGGCCGGCAATACATCTTCCTGCTTTTCCACAAGCTCAGGCAGGTAATCAGCGTAGGTCGTCAAGGGCACCTGCTCCCGGAACTCTTCCACCGTCTCAGGCATGGCGCCACGCATCACCCTCTTGCCCAGCTCGCTGTTCTTTAATAGCTCAATTTCCTCCAGAAGCAGCCTCTTCTGGATAGCCATAAACTGCTCCAGGCTGAGGGAAATAAAGCCGCAGCACATCTGCCATAGCTCCTCTTTGCTCCCCTCACGCATTAAATCAATCGGCCTTGCCATAGCTATACCTCCATCGTTCCTCCGTGTCATTCGGAATGACAAAGGGGAACATCATTATTCTGAAGATACTATGACAAGGTTGTGGAAACTTGGGAAGAGATTATGTTCTAGAAGATAGTTCTATTTGAAGCTGCGGAGAATGTGATTGCGGAGAAAAATGCGAGGAAAGAAAGTCAGGAACTTTTTACTTTTGCCGAGCCACCTAGACTTTGCAGCTTTTGCGTTAATTGTTCGAATTCGTTATCGCCTGGTTGCTTGCCTAGCTCCAATCCATAGCTGATAAAGAATTCCAGGAAATTGCGCAATAGCTCTTTCGTTCCTTCCTGAAACTGGTGAAATTCTTCTCGGGTTACGCCGTCTTGTTTTTTACTTTCTTCCTTAAACTGACTCTCAATAAGAAAGCTCATGAACTCAGACCGGCCCATATCACCTCGATTGTCGTCTATCTTTGTCACCAGTTCAGCACCTACTATTAGCATCCTTTTTTCAGACATATGTCACTCCTCTCATATATAGCACTCCTTTGATTTTTATACTAAACAAGGGGTAGCCTCACTCTACTTTCAGGCACCCCTTTATAGCCCCACAACATTCGAGCCTCAAGCTCCATTGCCATTTCGGAACTCGAGGATTTCCACTATGGTACTTATATTTCTGAGCAGCTCCCCCCCCTTCTCCGTTACTTGATAGGTTACTACGGGATTTCCTACTTCCACTTTGTTAATGAACCCGTGACTCAAGAGGAAACCCAGATATTTTTGTATCTGGGTATAGCTCATATTGGCGCTATACATAATCTCCGTCTTCCCAGCACCATTTTCTCCCACTCTGAGCATATCAGCTATTATCTCTATATTAGACCTTCTCTGATTCATTATATCGCACCACCATCCATTACTTTTGGCCTATTACTATTATACTACCTCAAAGGCACTTGTCAAGCCCCCCAGATAATTAGCAGTGGCGGGGTAATATAAGATAAACTTGACACCAAAGAGGATTATGTTATACGATGAATTATCGGAGCTAAATTTGAATAATCAAGAGGATGGTTGAATAAAAGAAGTAAATTTTAAGCAGGAGGTGGTTGATGGATAAGATCAAAGTGATGATAGTTGACGAGCAAGCATTTTTCAGAGCTGGGGTACGTCAAACACTGTCTCAACAACCCGACCTGGAGGTATTGGAATGTGACCTAACTCAGAATGCACTGGAGATGATTGAAGCTCATCTACCTGATGTCGTTCTATTAGGTTCTGACCTAGCCAGCCTCAGCGGGCTTGAACTGGGCAGAAAAATTGCCCAGCACTACCCAAATACGAAAGTTGTAGTGCTGAGCCCTGACCCTGATGATATGGAGCTTTTTGAGGTCATTAATACCGCAGCCGTAGCCTGTCTAAATAAGAAAACCAGCTCCGAAGAACTGGCTAACACTATAAGACGAGCCCACAATGGTGAATACCCCATAAATGAAAGCCTGCTGACCAGCCCCAGGGTTGCCAAGCATGTGTTGAACCAATTCCGAGGTCTGGGGAAAACCATGGAAGGCATAGTCGCTCCACTTACCAACAGGGAGACGCAGATTCTAAACTATAT
>JAUWEU010000011.1 GCA_030608125.1 Dehalococcoidia bacterium | reverse complement strand
CACGGGGAGTCACCATCCACCTGTCAAAGGTGAAAGTGGTCGAGTTTCCCACGATGAGAGTGGTGGACATGCCAATGTCAAAATCCAGCATGTGTTCTAGGTCGGTTATGGTTACCTTTTGACCCTGGCGATAGGCATTATCAACAATGCCAACCGGGGTAGAGCGGCTACGGTATCGCAGAAGAATCTTCCTCGCCTCAGCAATCTGGCATCGCCGTTCCCTACTTTTGGGATTATGGAGAGCGATAACGAAGTCCCCTTTAGCTGCCATGCGGAGTCGCTGAGCAATAACTCGCCAAGGTGTTAGCCGGTCGCTGAGGCTGATTGAGGCGAAGTCGTGCATCACAGGAGCACCGAGCAGGGCAGCAGTGGCGCAGACAGATGGCACACCAGGTATTACCTCTATTTCGAGCTTGGTAGGGTATCCCTGTTGCTGCATTATCTCGCCCACAAGCCCAGTCATGCCATAGATGCCGGCGTCTCCACCGCAAACCACAGCCACTGTTTTGCCTTCCTCTGCCAAACTAACTGCCCTTTTCATCCTTTCAACCTCTCCTCCCATACCACCAGCAATGACCTCCTTTTGAGATAGAAATTGCTCGATTAACTTAACATAGGTCTTGTAGCCCACAACCACATTGCTCCAGGTAAGAGCTTCCCTTGCCTTGAAAGTCATCTGTTCCGGAGCACCGGGTCCAACCCCTATTAAGAAAAGCTTGCCGTCTTCCCGTTTTTCACTGCCGTTGAACGACACCCGGGCTACAGCGATGGTAACATCATTCAATTTCGTCTTAGTCACTACCAGATGGTGGCTCTTGCTGCTCATCAATGCCGCTGGCTCGCATACCGCCGGGGTTCCCACCCACTTGAATGTCGTAGCCGAGGGGGCGGATGGAAACTTCACCCGGCTCAGAGCTTCTCCGGTAAAAAATTCTACCGGCAGCTCGCGCTTTCGGGCAAATTCCAAAAGACCCGTCTCATCCCTCTTTAGGTCAATAGTGACTATATTCCTTATACTCTTGATAGAAAGCCTATGCTCTACAAGAACTTGAGCGATAGCTTCCTCTATTTTGGAGCAGATTGCTCCCCGGTTGCAACCGATGCCAACCACCAGGCTCTTAGGGCAGTATATCACCGCTCTATCAAGTAGCGCTTGATGTTCCTGTCCCAAAAGCTGGTCAGTGATGACCAGCCCTGCAAGGCAAGCGAACCTCTCCAAGTCCTCAAGGCTGGAAAATTTACGAATATTCTCAGGGAGGCTTCCCCTCCACCAATTTCTCTCACCGGCATCTTGATAGAGCCCCACCTTCTCGCCGTTGACTATGGCGGCACTCACCTTAGTGACATTGGCTTCACTCTCAAGTTCCCACCCGAACTCTCGCCCCAGAAGATCGACAGCAATGGTCCCGCTTACCTCTGAGGCAGTGGTGATAACTGGCTGGGCACCGATAACAGAGGCAATTTTGCTTGCCAACTGGTTAGCACCCCCCTTGTGTCCTGAGAGAAGGCTTACTGCAAATTTACCCTTCTCATCGAGCACTACCACTCCAGGGTCCTTGTCCTTACCCTTGAGCTCTGGAACTAATAGACGACCGGCAACACCCACAGCCATGATGAGCGCCAGATTATCATACTCACTAAATACCTTCCTCACCACCTCTTTCACTGGCTCCTGAAAAGAATACTCTCCTGCTTTCGGCTCGGAAGCAAATTTAGCCGGGATGTATAAATGGCTTCCCGGGAAGAGCTGAGTTAGCCGTTGCCCAAGCTCAACGCCGTTCTTGGTTATAGCAACGATGGCTATCTTGTGGCTCATGGCTTCCTTTGACGATATCCATGGCTGAAATTCTTGTGGTAAAGTTCGGAGTGGTAGCCTTTTCTCTCAGAGTCTAAAACGCTACCTACCAATATCAATGCCTGTTTCTTTATACCCAGTGCGCGTACTTCCTTTACTATATCCTTCAAGGTAGAGCGTATTACAGTCTCATCATCCCAACCAGAATTATCTTCTTCATCAACCTTTCTCCTTTGTCTCAAATTTGCTATAACGAAATAAGGCTGGGGGCGCTTGACTTCAGCCCTTGTTGCATGGTTCTACCAGTTTCCATCATACAGAGTGCTGGCAATCGCCCTCAGTTTTTTACCTCACCATGTCTATCACCCCTTTCACTTGCATAGCCCAGGCTGTCCCTTACCGCAGAGGCTATAGGGGCAGATTTCAACTCCTCCAGCCGTAGATAGGTTCCTCCCAGCTCGGTGCAGATTTGCTCTACTAGACTGAAGGTAACAAAGCGCTGCTCAGTATCAACGGCAAGTGACCTGATATTCGCTGCCTTTATCTCCTGAGCTATTCTTTTCGCCTCCTCCACGGGGTTGCCACCATTTAGGCTGACATTCGCCCGCCCATCGGAGACCAGAACCAGAAGTGGGATGGTATGCTTATCTCTCCACAGGTGCTCCTTGATGGTATCCAGACCCAGCTTTAAACCATGGGCTAGAGGGGTGCGCCCACCGGTGGGAAGCTCGGTCAGGTATTTTTGAGCCAGTTCCACACTGTTGGTCGGGGGCAGCACCAGCTTTGCCTTCTCCCCTCGGAAGACCACCATCCCCACGCGGTCTCGCCGCTGATAGGCATCCAGCAGCAGAGATAGTACTGCCCCCTTGGTAGCTACCATCCTCTCTTCAGCAGCCATGGAACCTGAGGCATCAAGGACAAACACAATGAGATTGCCCACCTTTTTCTCCCGCACCTTCTCTCGCAGGTCGTGGCTCTCAATGAGCAGGGCATTCTGTCCCTGTACTTCCTTCCTTCGCTGCGCCTGGAAGGGAGCCGCTGCCCGCAGGGTGGCATCAAAAGCCAGGTCAGTAACTTTCCCCTGGGGAATGACACTGTCCACATAGCGCCCCGTCTTGGAGTTGGTTCTGCTCTTTGACCGTCGTCCTGCTCCACTCCTAAATTCCTGATCCAGCACAGGAGTAATCAATGGTCTTACCCGGTATGGCGGGTCAGCTTCGAAGACTTGCTCTCTTTCGGGCTCTTGCCTATTATCAGGAGAATCATCGGTATCATTATGAGGAGGTGGGTCACTGGGCGGAGGGGCTTGCTCATTCTCTTGTTTATCCTGGGGTTGATTCTCCTGATTCTGATGCCATCTTTGAACGCTCTCCTCTAGCTGCTGCTGGTCTAGCTCCGGCTGCTCAAAGGGCTGGCGACGACGACGGTGCAGAAGTGCCAGCTCAGCCGCCTCCTTGACATCCTCCTCATTCACCTCTATTCTCCCATAGTAGGCAGCAATGGTAGTGGCAGTCTTATGTATCACAATATCAGCCCGTTGACCATCAACTGCGAAGTCAATGCAGATCTGGGTGATGAGCTTCAGCATCTCCTCACTGAGTTGCACCCCGGGCAGCAGCTGCTTGGCTTCCATAACCTGCTGCCGCAGCTTCTCCTGCTCATCCTCCCCGGTAGTGACAAAGGCTGCCGGGTTCGCCTCGAAGGCGACCCGTCTTCGCACCACCTCTGCCCTGGACTCCTGGTCTGGAATACCCTTGCCCTCCACTGCCAACCCAAAACGGTCCAGTAGTTGCGGACGCAGCTCACCCTCTTCGGGATTCATGGTGCCCACCAGAATGAATTGTGCCGGGTGACTGAAGGAGATTCCCTCCCGCTCCACGAAGTTCACCCCCATAGCGGCGGCATCAAGTAAAACATCCACCAGATGGTCATCCAGCAGGTTCACCTCATCAATGTATAGGATGCCACGATTGGCAGCAGCCAGAAGTCCCGGCTCAAAGTGTTTCTCCCCGGTCTTAATTGCCCTTTCAATGTCAAGCGTGCCCACAACCCTGTCCTCGGTAGCCCCTATTGGCATCTCCACTACAGGCACCTGCCTCCTGGCAGCACCAAGCTTCTCGCCCTTAGCTGCTCTGGCGGCACAAGTATCACATAGCTCATCTGCACACTTAGGTTCGCAAAGGAAGGGACAATCAGATACCACCTCAATCTGGGGAAGGAGTTGAGCCAGAGCCCGCACTGCCATGGACTTGGCTGTCCCCTTTTCACCCCGAAGAAGCACCCCACCAATTTTGGGGTTGATGGCATTAAGGAGAAGTGCCTTCTTCATGTTCTCCTGCCCAACAATGGTGCTAAACGGATAAACTAACCTGATTCGCCGGTGCATAGCTCACCACTTTCTTTCTGGCATCAGAGATATAATCAATGAATACCCTTTTGATATAGCACTCGGTCGGCTTTATCTCCTCAGCCAATTGCTGGGCATAGGTCTGAGCCGGACACGAACCACCGCAGAGCCAGTGTCTACCACACGTAAGGCAATAATGGGGTGGGGTGATAAGCTGCCGGCACCTCTGCAAATTAACACCTACTTCATCGGTGAAACCTTGCTCTAGAACATTACCTAGGTAAAACTGGCGGGGGAAACCAGCTAGGGAAGCACAGGGATACGCATCACCATTTGGTTTCACCATAAGCAACTGCCCGGTGTCAAAATAGCAGCGGTGTCGGCGTCTTATCCCGTTGATGAGAAGATAGCGCATACGCTCTACCTCGCGAAACCTTACCCTTCTTCCGCCCATAAGTGCCAGCTCATCCGCCCGCCTGAGAGCGGCACTTACCGAGCGGGCTGCCAAAGTAGGGTCTGCCTGCCTCACGCTATCTTCACTAGCCCTTCCTATCAGCCGTAACAGGTCAAAGGCAATGCCCTCTACATTTCCCACGTAGCTGGCAAGCTCGACCAGTCCGGGTAACCCAGTAATATTCTCGGCGGATAGGACACAGGTCAACCCCACGCCAATACCAGCCACCCGAAGCTTCTCTAGCCCGGCTATCGTGGCTCGCGTAGAGCCATACCCATTGGCAAAAGGACGCAAAGAGTCATTTACCTCTGGTAAGCCATCGAGGCTCACGCCTACATCTACTCCCATCCGTTTAAGATTTGCGGCAATCTTGTCATCAATGAGAGTAGCGTTGGTTTGGAGCTGATAGCCAATGCCCAGACCCTGCGTGTAGCGCACCACCTGCTCAATCAAGTCCATGTTAAGCAGTGGCTCACCACCGGCGAACTGAATCTTGAAACGACTAAACTGACCAATCATGATGTCCAAGGCTCGCTTAGCTACTCGCCAGTCCATGTATTCCACCTCGTCGCCACCACTGGCGTAACAGTAGCGGCAGCGTAGATTACAGTCGGTGGTGACCCACAGCACCAGTTCCTTCAATCTCGGCTCTTTGGGCAGTGCTAATTGACTCATTTATGAACCTTCCGGGCAAGGTTTAGCAGGGCATTAACTGTAGCTACCGCCGCGGCACTTCCACCCCGAGTCCCCTCAATGGTAATATAGGGTATATCCTGCTTCATCAACTCCGCCTTTGACTCTTTAGCTTGCACAAAGCCAACGGGCGTTCCCACAACCAGAGCCGGTTGGACACCTCGGCTGCCAATCAAGTCAAGCAGGGTGAACAGGGCGGTAGGGGCATTGCCAATGGCAACAATGGCACCATGGAGTCTCATGCCTAGACTGCGGACGGCAGCCGCACTACGGGTAGTATTCTTCTCTGGTGCCTGCCTCATCACCTCAGGCTCATCAAAAGCGCAATGTATGGAACAGCCAAAGTTTCGAGCCAGATGGTGATTGATACCCTCCACAACCATCCTGACATCGGTGAATATCGGCTTTCCTTGGCGAATGGCGGCAATACCGGCTGAAACCGCATTGGGGTGAAGCCGGACGAGACTAGCCACCTGAGGGTCGCCGGCGGCATGGACGATACGCTTTATTACCTGGCGTTCCTCCTCGGAGCCGTCCAGTGGCGGCAGCAAATCCTCTATTATCACCATACTGCGTTCCTCGATGGTCTGAGGAGCATTATGCGTCACTGAAAAGCTGTGGTGCGGGGAAAGTTCCGGTGCTGCCTCCTGTATGCGCTTAACAACAAGGTTAGTTAAATGTTCATCTACCCCCAGTGTGTTTGCCAAAACCAACTCCACCTCCGGATTGGTCTGCTTGATGACCCCGATACGGTTGGGAATATCCCTCGTAGGGTGTATACCTTGGAAAAGGAAGTAGGGCATTATCACCACCCGCTTTACGTCCTGCTTCACCAGAAGCTCAATTGCCTCTTCTAAGTCGGGGTGGTTGAATTGCATGGCTGCCCCCACCACCTTTATCTCTGGAGGAAGCCATGCCTTTACCGTGCGGGAGACCTCCCTCAAAATTTCACTGACTTCACTCTCATTGCGACTACCGTGGGCTAATATTATTACCCCTGTTTCTGCCATTTCTTTCTCCTAAAAATAAATCCCCCTGCCTCCGCAAAAAGACAAGGGACTCGCCAGAAATACCTGAATATTTCTGCCTACATCCTCTCCTCGGAGGCATTCAGCTCACTACAAGGCGGGCGACCTGACTTATTAGCCTAACCAACCTGATATCAGGGCTAAATCACAGTTGCGGGACAGTGCCGGATTCCCACCGAGCTTCCCCGTTTAAGCCCTTTGAGGGCACCTTGCTGTATCCATATAACTGTAAAGGTACGAATGCAAGATAATCTGATTATAAACAGAATTTTTTGATTATAACACCATTTAGTCGGGATGTCAAGGGGTCAAAATTTGCTGATGAGCGGCACATTAGAAGACGGGGAGGGAAATTGGGAGGAGAATGGTAAGTCCTCAAATGGGGAGTTATTCCAGATTGCTACCTGTGCTTAAATCTAAGATTTCGTAACTTAGATTCTGTTCCTCTAGTCGTTTAAGTAGGGCAGGGATGTCATCATCAGTACAGAGTATGAGAAATGATAAACCAGAGTGAGCCGCTTCAATAGCTGCCTCGGTCACACCATAGAGATAGGAAGGCTCAATGCCTACACGCCGTAGTGCAATCAAAGCTTCAATGCCTATAGTGCCAACAAGCTCTTTCTGGCTAAGCTCCTTTTTCAACCTGGCCAGGTCAACATTCCTAGAGCTGCCCCTTTGAATGCCGGGCACCTTTAAAATAGTTATCCTTCCCATCTCAAACTCTATTATTCCCTCTATGCTTGAGATGCCTACATCCTCGCCCTTTCTGGCATTGGAAACTGCTACCCCCTTTGCCGCTTTGTCTAAAGCGTCAGTGGCAAATAGCAAGCCATCTTTCATCTTCAACCCCACTACTTGACCTTGAGACAGGTCATGGTCTGCTACCGCGGTACAGACTGTTATATTGGTTATTGACCTCTCCACAAAGGTGAGGTAGGCTCGTAGCTCTTTCAGCGCCTTCAAAACCCGGTTCACGCCCTCAGTGGTTATTCTATATCTGGATCGCCCATCTGAGGTAACTGAGCCGTCCTTCACCATTTCCTTGATATATTCCGAAACCGCTTGCGGGGTGACATCGAGTTTTTGAGCAATATCTTTCTGCTGTATGTTGGGCTGATTCGCAGCTATCTGAACTAATATCTGGAATTTTGTGTCCAGATTCCTATTTCGCTGTATTTGTGCCATGACTAAGAATGCCTTTCTGGAAGGTTAAAGTCGGGTATTTCCCTGTTAAAACCACTTCTGCCTTGGATAATAGACCAGCTAGCCTCTGCCCTCCACTTTGTCACCTTATTGATTGTAGCACCAACCTTCACCCATTGGCAATAGTTTCATGCTTGAGCCAAGTTGGTTTTCCTACTTCCGCACTGTCGTATCACCAGAATTATACAAAGCTCCAAAATGTATGAGGTCACATTTGCTTGATTTGTTACCTCATTGCGTAAAGTGGCTTGTTGTTCGTTCAAATTTGGTTATTTCTTCTACTGGTTGCTCTTTGTAACAAACACTAACGACTGAACTGTAATATACAGAATTGAGAGCCTTTGCAAATTTGATGTTGCAGTTCAAAGCATATGTTGTCGTCAAATTCGGAAGCCCAGGCCGAATATTCTGTATTACAAATAAGAGTCCCCACTTTCTCAGAAAGGTGTTCTCTTCCAGACTTGACCATCAAATCATGCCAAGGGCATCTCTCAATGATTACTCTGAAACCACTGTCATCTCCAGTTCTTTCAACCCTGAAAGTAAAGCCATCCAAGGTCAGCTTAGTCGTAAAACATTCTAACAGCGCTTCCATTCCATTCCCCACGTTCCCCATGGATTTAAGCATACGGGCTTGTATTTTGGGCAGCACCTTCCAGACCTCGTCATCAATCTCAAGAGCTGCAGCGAATCCATACTTCTCTTCAACCTTCATGAACCATAGCCCATCCGCGGCAGTGTAGCTGCGATAATAAAACTCTGCGATTTGCTTATCGTTCAATTGAATCATCCTTCACCCGCCTCCTATGATTAACTTTCTACTGGCTCCGAACTATGTTACTACGGGACATCTTCTACTGACTCGTATTGCTGTAACGGAAAACGTTAGCTTGCAGCTGTTAAGGGCTTTAAGCTAAAAAACCACTTTTCAAACTAGCATTATAAACCCACCTGATGTTAAAGAACAAACCTGCACAAACTGACGGAATGTTACATCAGAGTCCAACTCTAACCTTTTCCATAATAAACCTAACTTTATTTTAATTGCTCATACTGAAACCTGCCATAGGTTGCAACCTGCTGACTCTAATTAAAAGTCAATATATCAGACTCCTATAATACTGCATGTTGATAGTGGCGTTTAACTTTTTATTCATAGACTTGTCTTGCTTTATTATATAAAATGGGGTGTGTCCAGAATTCATTCCGTGTTTCAATAATGGAGGGATTAGCGTGAAAAGAAAGAAAATAAAAACGATGGGTGAGCAGTTTGGACGGCGTTCCTGGGCGGAACCCTGGAAGATAAAGATGGTTGAACCAATAAAGCTGACCAGTCGGAAAGAACGTGAACGAGCAGCTAAAGAGGCTGGCTACAATACCTTTCTATTGCGGTCCGAAGATGTTTATATAGACCTGCTTACCGATAGCGGAACCAGCGCTATGAGCGACAGGCAGTGGGCCGGGATTATGCTTGGCGATGAGGCCTATGCCGGCAGCCGAAACTTCTACCATCTGGAAGAGGCCGTTCGGGAGTATTATGGTTACAAATATGTGGTGCCAGCCCATCAGGGTCGCGGCGCTGAGCACCTGATCAGCAAGACGCTTATAAAGCCGGGGCACTATGTTCCCGGCAATATGTATTTCACCACCACAAGGCTGCATCAGGAACTGGCTGGCGGAACCTTTGTAGACGTTATTATCGACGAGGCCCATGACCCGCCGAACCTCCATCCATTTAAGGGGAATATAGATTGTAATAAACTGGAGGCCCTGATCAAGCGTGTTGGCGCCGAGAATATTCCCTTTATAAGCCTTGCCGGAACGGTTAATATGGCCGGGGGGCAGCCGGTGAGCATGGCAAATCTGAAAGCACTGCGTGAACTCTGTAATGTCTACGGGATTCCTGTCTATCTTGATGCCACTCGGATGGCCGAGAACTGTTTCTTCATCCAGGAGCATGAGGAAGGCTACCAGGATAAGACCATTGCCGAAATCCTAAGGGAGTTCTGTAGTTATACAAATGGTGCCTGGATGAGCTCAAAGAAGGATCATCTGGTGAACATCGGCGGCTGGTTGGCGGTTAACGATAAGGAGCTTTTTGATAAACTGTGTAACCTGGTTGTTGTCTATGAAGGGCTCCATACCTATGGCGGAATGGCCGGGCGTGATATGGAGGCACTGGCCATCGGTATTTCTGAGGGGGTACAGGACGACCACATTCGTTCACGAATAGAACAGGTGCGCTATCTGGGGAACCTACTGATTAACTGGAACATTCCTATTGTGAGGCCAGTGGGCGGCCATGCCATATTTCTGGATGCTAGGTCATTCTATTCCCACCTGCCACAGGATAAATTCCCGGCCCAGACTCTGGCTGCCGAGCTTTACCTTGATTCCGGCGTACGGAGCATGGAGAGAGGCATTGTCAGCGCCGGGCGTGACCCTGAGACGGGTGATCACCGCTACCCGGCCCTTGAACTCACGCGACTGGCGATTCCGCGGAGGGTTTATACGCAGGCGCACATGGATGTTGTCGCCGAGGCGGTCAGGGCTGTTCACAAGGCCCGTACGGAAACGAAGGGACTTAAGATGATCTACGAGCCCAATTATCTGCGTTTCTTCCAGGCGCGTTTTGAGAAGATAACATAACTTATTAAATTGGTCTATGAAGTATTCAGCCCGGGGTTTTCCACCTTCCTCGAGGATAAGCCTCCCGCCCTTTTGCCGGACCTTTTAATGTTTGGCTTGCCTTCTCTCATTTTGCTGGCCTTAGCCTGGCAACTGGCTGGCTAACTATACAAATAAGCCAATCAATTGACAGGGGAGTCTCAAAAGGGACTCCCCGATAGTATTATTTACTCCACAAGATTTTCTTGTAGAGTAACAATTCGATGTTTTGTATCCAGGCATAGCCATGCCGACAGTCTGACTAGCTCTCACCACTGTAGATATGATAGTATTAGCCTGTATCTCATAATAAAACAGGAAGGAGGGAGAGTAGCATGAAGGTAGCAAGGTGGCAGATAGTCATCACAATAGTGATGGCTCTTATCCTGGCAGTTTCC
>JAUWEU010000092.1 GCA_030608125.1 Dehalococcoidia bacterium | reverse complement strand
GGTATCAAGGTCACCAAAGGCGCTAATACTGTCATCGGTCTTCGCCTTTTGGTGGAATTCCACCAGTTTTTGCGCCACACTGGTTACCATTTCCGGCGACACCTGGTTGCCAGCTAGTAGCACATCCATCATAGCTCCCTCAGGCAGGCGGCGCATCTTTACCGCATATTCTATAATTTCTCCCTGACCATCTACCAAAATATCACCCTTCTCACGAGTTATGGGCACTACACCTAAGTAGACATCAGGGCAGAGCCGCCGATTAAGTTCAACCTCCCGCTGGCAATAGAACTGGCGCTTTTCCAGAGTGGTATAGTCCAAGTAGCCCAGATTCACTGGCTTCTTCACCTTATATACATAGTTATCGGTCAGGAAAACAAATGACATCTGAGTCTGCACCATCTCTACCCCTTGTGGAGCTTCAGGATAGGCTTTTGGTTTTAGTAGTGCCTCAACCACTTCTGGTAGCTGTGGCATCAGCCCTTATCTCCTTCAATTTTTGTTGGCATTTTGAGCAAAAACTAGTCCCTTTTATATCAGTATCAGCCAAGCTATTGGAAAAGTGCATGACACACTTTACATCACGACAGTGACCCAAATGATAAGTATGTCCTAACTCATGGACTGCCTCTGTAATAGCTCTGTCTTGGAATAACCCTTGGTCTTGCGGTAAGCCGTAGCACTCCTGCCGCAGGCGATATAAGGAAATAATAGCCACCCCAGAGCTAATATCAGCCTCACCGAAGATAAAGTTCAAACCTGGGGAATATAAATCTACATCAACTATACCCAGGCATCTGTCACCCGGCTCCATACTGAAGCTACGCAAGGTAGCCAGTAGCTGTGGTGCCAGATATTGCCTTCTCTTTGGCTCATAGGCATATTCAAGGCTCAAAGTAAGAGCCTGAATTTCTACCGGGCAGTTAAAGGTCTGGGTCAGGCTTTGTTTTAGTATTTCCAGTATATGGCTATCAATTTGAGCCAGAGGTCTAAGGATTATTTTCTGCCCCATTCCTTGTCCACATCAGTGGCTTTTAGCCAGCGCAGTAATTCCCCCAATACCTGATGGTAGTTGGCTCTGGTTACGGTTATCAAATTTACTTGAGGCTGACGCTTGATAGCATCTGCCCATGGGTTGGAGTTGAGCATAATGGTTCCTAGAACCCTCTTCCCGCTACCAATTATCTGTGAAACTGCTTCCCTGAAGTTGGCTGAAAAAAGCTCCATCTTCCCGATTTCATCGATGATTACTAAATCACATTGCCCTGCTGCCTTGTGGAGGGCAGAAACCCCTACTCGGTCTAGACTATCAATATCAACTCCATACTTACTTACCCGGTAGGGGCTGTGAATATCAATATGAGCTAGTATGGCATCTTGACCGTCCAAAGTAACCAGCTTGAAACCCTGTCTTACCCCCTGGCTTCGTATTTCCTCGGTGTAAAACCCCCCAGCTTTACCTTTCATTTCGGCTACCGCCTGCTTAATAAGGCTGGTTTTCCCTGTCCCTGGTCTACCAGTGAGCAAATAAACCTGCCTCATAAGCCTTTACCTATTTCTCAAGCTGGAGACTTGCCGCCTTCCTCTTTTCCTCTCGCTTCTTTCTTTTGCGCTTATGCTTCAGGTCAGCTACCCTTTTCCTCTTATTCATCGTTAGTAATAATAGCCTAAATCAGCCTTTCTTGCCACTTCTGGCTTTATAGGCGAAGACTTCAACAAACTTGGCAAACGACCGGTCAAAGGTCTTCTCCACCTCTGGGGGGAAGACACAAGCCGGAAGCTCATCAAACCCCAGGTGGTAAGCAATACATTCACAGCACTTGCCCTTTCTGGAACAGGGCTCATAGGTGCAGGGGCATTTTGCTTTAATGACTTCAATCTGACATTCCATTGGAATCCTCTCCTTACTCTGAAGTGTTAACCTGAGGGAGTTTTAGAGGGGCAAAGCCCCTCTAAAGAAACCATCTTCCCCTTCCCCTTATTAAGGGGAAGGGGATAAAGGGGATAGGGTTCAAACTCAATTATATATAGCGTTTTCTTATCTTTATAGACAGCCCAGCCAGTAACTCCAGGGCTTGGGCGGCTGCTTCCTTAGTAGCTAAAGATGCCAGCCCGCAGCTAGGAGTAAGCAGTCCCTGCCGCAATAGTTGTTTAAAGGGGATACCACTTCTGGTAAAGGGTGCCATTGCTTCATCCAGGCGGTCTTTGAGGCTAGCTACCGATTCCTTGGCTAGCAGGTCTTCATTATTAGGGACAATCCCCCAGGCGATAGTCCCCTTCCTATCCAGGAATTTTTTTATTTCAGCGGGATAAAGGCTGAACGACTGAGCGTAGTTATAAGCATCAAAGCTCAGTATATCAGCGCTGGTGCCCAGCAGAACCGACCAGTCAGTATTACCGCAGCAGTGAACCCCTTTTAGTCCACTAATACCACCAAACACCTCTTCCAGCAGGTTGATAACCCTTTCCCGTGACAGTGAGACATAGGCTGAGCCGAAGGAAACCATATATGGCTCATCAACAAAGATAATGGTATTTCTGGAAATTTGACTTAAAGCCTTTTCCTGCCAGGCTGCCTTTAGCCTGAGCAATTTGGCTAGGGCATCGGCAAGGGTATCATCATAGAGTATAGCCCGGCGGTTATCATCGGTAACGGTTAATCCCCAGCTAATAGGTCCGGTTATCTGTCCCTTAACTGCCAGAGGTGCCAGGGTAGTTAGAGCTAGGAAGCTGTGGAGACCAGCGGCATAATCAGAGCTGATGGGATATTTGTCAATATCGTTCTCCAGATAGGCAGCATAGAGCTGCTCCAGTGGCTTATCCATATTCTGGGAGCGGTCTATATAGATACGCTCGTCTTCTATTGTTGCCCCAGGGAAGCCCTGGCTAAACTGGACATACATATTTTCCAGAAAGGAGCGCTTGGGTAGCTGGGGCCAGGCAGGGATTTCTTTGAGATAGTGGATGACTTGTGAACACGCTTCCGATGGGTCGGTATGGGGCATACTGCCAACAATGGTGGGTAGACAACTAAATTCTATATAAGGCATAAGGTCTTTAGCTATCTCCTTTGGTTAAATATTT
>JAUWEU010000004.1 GCA_030608125.1 Dehalococcoidia bacterium | reverse complement strand
ATGCCCAATGCCAGCATGAGTAGAATTTTATCGCCTCTCACTCTACTGCTTCTCATTAATTCCTCATTTTGCAGAGATTATTCATTGTAAGCAATAATAAGCTTCAATATGAATTCTGTCAATTGCTTGCATTAAGCGGAGCTAAGTCTTGATAATGATTGACAGTACTGTTAACTGTGCTTATCCTAACAAATAAGCGAGCAGTCTTGTCATTCTATATGGCTTTGGTTTATAATATTTTTGCTGAGCGCAATCTAGAGTAAAAATCAAACTGAGGGTAAACTGGCAAGATGTCCGAATTGTGTGCAGGAAGCCAGTATATTTATATCGCAAAAGCTTACCGAACGATAGTGGAGCGGAGCAAGTAAGCAATAAATCCGAGGAGGCCGAGAAGAAGGTGAAAAGAGAGGCAGAGGAACTTGAGATGTCTCCTGATGAGCTTGAAGGAAAGCTCAGGGAACTGATTTGGCTCGAAAACGAGATAAGTAATAGGACTAGTGAGAAAAACAGATTAGAAGGAGAAATACAAGCCCTCACTGAGAGAAAAGAGAGGATTTCTCCCCGGGTGGAGAAGGCAAGGGGGGAAGCCGAGCAGGCAGCCAAAGAGAAGGCGAAGAAAGAAGCCGAAGAGGCTAAGGAGAGAGCAAAGAGAGAAGCCGAAGAGGCTAAGGAGAGAGCAAAGAGAGAAGCCGAAGAGGCTAAGGAGAGAGCAAAGATAGAAGCCGAAGAGGCTAAGGAGAGAGCAAAGAGAGAAGCCGAGGAGGCTAAGGAGAGAGCAAAGAGAGAGGCCGAAGAGGCTAAGGAGAGAGCAGAGAGAGAAGCCGAGGAGGCTAGGAAAGCCGAGCAGGCAGCCAAAGAGAAGGCGAAGAAAGAAGCCGAAGAGGCTAAGGAGAGAGCAAAGAGAGAAGCCGAGGAGGCTAGGAAAGCCGAGGAAGCCGAAGAAAGAGTGGGTGCTGAGCTTTATGAGGGAATAGTGAAACTGACCATAGCGCCACCAGTAGATTATGAGCAGATGGGGAAATTGGAGGAATATTTGCGTCAGATTCAAAATCTACACCTGGTATTAGTTGGAGGCTCAGTTGAGGAAGGCACCGAGATTGTTGTATCTGCAGACAAACCAATCCCTTTAATCAGCGTCCTGAGAGAAATGCCATCTGTAGAGCAGGTAGTTAAGAAGGATAAGGAAATTCAGGTTAGGCTAAAGCCAAATTTCTAAACCAATAACTCATCAAATTGTATAATCGCTTGGTGAGATTATTGACCGCCCTCAATAACTCCATTTTGGGAAGAAGAAGCTATTCTTTTGGTGGCAATGGATTCAAATTTTAATTTAAGTAATAAAAAACAATGGATGAAAAAGATAAAAACTTAATTGCCTACTGTGGTCTTTACTGCGGCGATTGCTTTAGCTACAAAGGAAAGATTGCTGATTTAGCCAGAGACCTTAGACAAGAATTAAGACAGGTAAGGTTTGATAAGACAGCGGAATTTGTGTCTACCGTTTCATTCTTTAAGGTATTCAAAAACTACCCGCAATGCTATGAGGTATTAGGAGCACTAGTAAAATTTCGCTGCAAGAACACCTGCAAAGGTGGTGGCGGTCCGCCTTTCTGTAAGATGAGAAAATGTTGCCAGAAAAAAGGTATTGAAGGTTGCTGGCAATGCGATGAATTTGAAACATGTGAAAAACTGGACTTCTTAAAACCCAATCATGGAGATGCCCATATAAAGAATTTAAGAATAATTAAGCAAAAAGGGATTGATGAATTTCTCAAAGGGAAAAAATATTGGTATTCGGAGGCTAAAAGATAACTAACACAAATTATAACTCAATTACCACTCCGGCACCACAATCTATACACTGAGCAGCAAATAAGCGCTTTATCTCTGCCTTATATTGAGTGCAGTGACAGGGGCAAATTAAAGATAAGCCGGCTAAACGTTTAAAGTCGTGAAACCCATGAAAGCCACCAATAATACCGTAAACCTGACCAAATCTTGAGGCGGCATCCAAAATACTCCCCACTCCGGGATGAGAACAGCCGACTATTACCAGAAGACCTTTATCGGTACTAACCACCAGGGATTGTTCTATGCCATTAAGCTCGCCGGTGCTAAATATGTTGTTACCAATTTGAAGGGGTTCCTTAACTACGGTTATCTTTTTTGCTGAAATTCTTCCCGTAGGGAATGACTGTGGCAGATAAAGCTCAACATCCTTGTTAACCTTCAGGACATCTTCAAGACCACCAAAATGGTCCCAATGAGGGTGCGAAATTACCACTATACCAATGACACTGGGGTCAATCTTTAGCTGGCTCATGTTATGGAGCAGTATGGAACCATCAGCACCGGTATCAAATAAAAGAGGTGGTGAATCTTGAGTTTCTATAAGAGACGAGAAACCCCAGTCGGCTTTTAGCCCCGGTTGCTTCGCTTCATTGTCGTAGACAATGGTAATTTTCAAGCTTCAACCTCCTTCCAGTATCTCTACCATTTGACTATTCTAGACTGAACATAGATATTTGTCCAATACATTAAGTGACACATTCTAAGTCTGTCTCTTTGCGAGGAGGGTGAAATCTGTTACACTAAGTTTAATTTCCAATGTGAGAAGTTAGATATGAAAAGAAGGGTAGTAGTAACTGGCTTAGGGGCAATAACTCCTCTAGGCATAGGAGTGGAGAAAAGCTGGCAATCCTTGTGTCAGGGGAAATCGGGCATTGGTATCATTACCAGGTTTGATGCTACCGATTTTGGTACCAGGATTGCTGGTGAAGTGAAGGACTTTAATCCGCAGGATTTTATGGACAGGAAATTGGTGCCGAGGACAGACCGGTTCATCCAGTTTGCTCTAGCGGCAACTCGGATGGCACTGGATGATTCTGGGTTGACTATTAACTCTAGTAATGCTGATAGGGTAGGGGTATCAGTGGGAACAGCCTTAGCTGGCATAGAAAGCTTGGAAAAGAATTACCAGTTGCTCTTGCAGGGTACTCACCGTCAGATTTCCCCATTTTTTATACCTTGTTTTATGGCTAATATGGCGTCGTGCCAGGTTGCTATGCAGTTTGGCGCCAAGGGACCGAATATGTGCCCGGTGACTGCCTGCGCTGCTGGAACGCATGCTATTGGTGATGCCTTTAGGATTATCCAGCGGGGCGAGGCTGAGGCTATGATTGCTGGTGGGGCTGAGGCAGACATTAGCCCTATTATCGTGGCTGGGTTGGATGCATTGAGGGTCATGTCAACCAGGAATGAGAAACCGGAGAAGGCAAGCCGCCCCTTTGATAAAGACCGTGATGGCTTTGTTATCGGTGAGGGCAGCGGCGTTATCATTTTGGAAGAGTTAGAATTCGCCCTAAATAGAGGAGCCAAAATTTATGCTGAGGTATTGGGCTATAGCTTTAACAGTGATGCTTACCACATAACTTCTCCAGACCCAGAAGGGAAAGGTATGGCTAGTTGCATCAGAATGGCGCTTGATGATGCTGACATTTCTACCGATAAGATTGATTATATTAATGCCCATGGCACATCTACATATCTAGGTGACCTATCTGAAACTCGAGCTATCAAGAGCGTTTTTCAAGGGCGTGCCAGTAGCATACCGATAAGTGCTAATAAATCAATGATGGGTCATCTGTGGGGTGCGGCTGGGGCAGTGGAGGCAGTATTTTCCATCCTGACTATTACACGGGGTATTATCCCACCAACCATCAATTATGAGACCCCAGACCCGGAGTGTGACCTTGGTTATGTGCCTAATGTAGCCAGAGAGGCTAAGGTAAGGGTAGCCCTTTCCAATTCCTTTGCTTTTGGCGGTATTAACGCTGTCTTAATTTTTAGCCAGTTTCCCCCGCAATAAAAGCCTTTATTTAATCCGGTATCCAAATTCAGCCTAGTTGCAAAATGTTAATAACTTATGTTATATTATACCTAGCGATGCTAGGTATTTAAATTAAGGAGGTAATCCGAATGGTGCCAAGGCGTGAGTTAATGAAAGGTAGCATTGATTCCTTACTTCTCTGCCTAATAAGTCAGCAGCCAATGTATGGTTACCAGATTATTAAGGAGCTTGAGACAAAGAGCCAGGGGTACTTCAAATTTAAGGAGGGCACTCTTTACCCTGCTCTTCACCGTTTGGAAAGGGCTGGCTTAATTTTGGGCAAGTGGCAGAGTTTACCCAGTGGACGGCAGAGGAGGTACTACTACATTACCAATAACGGCAATCGTGTGCTGGAAGCGAAGATGAATCAGTGGCGGGATTTTTTGACTGCCGTGAACCTGATTATTCAACCAGAAAGTGCTTGATGAGGAGTAGACGAAGTGGCAACTTCACTGAGTTCTTATCTGAACAGTATCCGAGATAATCTGAGACTTGAGCCCTCGGCTGAGAAGGAAGTTATTGATGAGTTACAAGCGCATATTGAGGATAAAATCCAGGAGCTGAAGGAAGCTGGATTATCTGAAGAGGAAGCAGCTAACACTTGTGTCAGGCTATTTGGCTCAGCCAAGTTAGTAGCTCACCAGTTATACGAGGCTCATAGCCAAGGCACTTGGAGGCAAACGCTACTAGCTTCAATGCCACACCTCCTTTTTGCCTCACTGTTCGCCCTGAGTTGGTGGCGAGGCAGTGGTTGGCTATTAATTATGCTTGTCTTGGTCCTGACTATGGCTGTCTATGGTTGGTGGCATGGTAAACCAACCTGGCTTTTCCCCTGGCTGGGTTACTCCTTACTGCCGGTAGTAGTGGCTGGTCTCTCCTTACTTTATTTACCTAAGGGATGGTCGTGGTTAGCCATACTCCTTTATATCCCGCTGGCTTTATGGTTACTATACTCTATTACAGTTCAAACCATAAAGAGAGATTGGTTATATTGCTCTTTAATGCTACTCCCTGTGCCAACTATTATTGGCTGGTTTTTAGTTGTGGAGCCAATGGGCAAATTCCCTGAGTATTGGCTTGAGCGAATCCACAATTTTGCTCCTTGGATTGGACTGAGCTTTTTAGCTTTAGCGGTAGCTGTAGCCTTATTCATCCGGCTCAGACAACGGTGGCTAAAGGTAGCGGTGCTAGTTATATCAGGGCTTCTAACTTTAATTATGGTCGCCTGTTACGCTGAGGGAAGGCTTGGGCTGTTAGCGCTTTTGGTTCTAATTGTAGTGATGTTAGGACTTGTCTTAATTCCAGCATTGCTGGAACATTGGCTAAGGCACAGTAAGAGGCAGCCAACGGCTTAAATAGCTGTCTCATTGGGAGGTTTCCGATGCCAAAGGTAACTATTGTAACTGACAGCATAGCTTGCCTCACCAAGGAATTGGTGGAGCAGTATGGGATTGGGATTGTGCCTATTAGTATTTGCTTTCGGGACGAGGTCTATCGGGATTGGGTGGATATAACCCCCACTGAGGCATATGAGTTATTTTTACAGGAGCCCGAAAGGTTTACTACATCACCAGCATCACCCGGGCGCTATCTCGAAGCCTACCATGAGGCAAGCAACCAAACCAAGAACATTCTTTGTGTTACCCTTTCAGCTAAGCTAAGCACCGGGTATGATATGGCTTGTGTAGCCAGGGAACAAGCCAAGACTGAGCTTCCTCAGACCTCCATAGAAGTATTGGATTCCCAGACTGTTACCGCTGCCCAGGGCTTTGTTGCCCTGGCTGCGGCTCGGGCAGCCGCCGAGGGAAAGGGCTTAGCTGAAGTAGTTAAAGTAGCCGAGGAGATGAGAGACAGGGCTACCTTTATTATCCTTTTGGATACCATCCGTCATATTTACCGCACCGGTCGCATACCTAAAGTGGCAGCGCAGGTAGGCTCAGTGCTTAAAATCAAGCCAATACTCACCAGTTCCTCCGGGTTGGTGCGTTTTGCCGGTGCAGTCAGAAGTAGGGAGCATGGCATAAATCGCATCCTTCAAATGATGAGAGATAAAGTGGGGCAGAGTGCGGTGCATGTGGCTGTGATGCATGCCTATGCCCCAGAAGACGCCGAAAGGCTGAAGGAGCGCATATCATCTGAATTCAATTGTGCCGAGCTCTGGCTTACTGAGTTCAGCCCGGTAATGGGCTATGCCACCGGCACTGGGACTTTGGGTTTTGCTTATTACAGGGAATAAGTTGTTGACAGGTTACAAGTAGTCTCTCAGGAGGCTTAGAGGTGGTTAATGAGATTATAGCCGTGGTTATTGGCTATCTCTTGGGCTCTATTCCTTCAGCCTATATTGCCACCCGGATAGCCACCGGTAAGGACATTCGCCAGATGGGCGGTGGCAATGTAGGTGGCTTAAATACCTACCGAGAAGTAGGGGCTAAACCCGCCCTGGTGGTGGGCATTGTTGACCTAGGTAAGGGGGCAGCAGCAGTAGCCATAGCCTACTGGCTACTGGATGTGCCCCAGCTATTTGTTATGCTCGCTGGATTTGCTTCAGTTGTTGGTCATAATTGGATGATTTTTCTTAAATTCACTGGGGGCAAAGGCATGGGGACTACCTTCGGCGCCCTCGCTGTTTTACTACCTGTCTATGGATATTGGTATGGATTTCTAATCTTCCTGGCTGTAATCATTATCCCCTTCGTAATTACCCGTAATGTAGCCTTGTCTATGGGGACTGGTCTCATGGCTCTACCCTTCATTGCCTGGCTGGGTATGCAATCAGGCCCATTTGTTATCTGGTCAATAGCCATAGGCATTATCATTGCCATAAAATTTTTACCAACAGCTAGGGCGGCTTGGGCTAAGGCAGAGGCTAAAAAGGACTTTATCTTTGGCGACAGGCAAAAGGGTAAAGATAAAAGAGAAGAGACATAAATGGCTCTACCACTTTGGCTCTTATAATCCTTACTTTGTTTGCAAGCTCTAAGGAGAAATTAGATTTTTATGGCTAATAAGGTGGCTATTGTTACTGACACTACGGCATGTATTCCTCAAGAGCAGGTGGAGAAGTACGGCATTAAACTGGTGCCGTTAAACATTATTTTTGGCGATAGGGTCTATCGGGACGGGATAGACATAAGGCCCAATGAGTTTTATGCTCTTCTTAGGCAGGCAAAGAAGCTACCCACTACTTCAGGCTCTTTACCAGGCGTCTTCCTTGAGACTTTTCGTAAAGCAAGCCAGGAAGCAGCCAGTATTCTATGTATCACAATCTCGTCTAAGTTCAGCGGGATGTTTAACTCAGCACGGGTGGCTATGGAGATGGCAAAGAAGGCTCTGCCCAATATAGATATAGAGGTGCTTGATTGTGGCACTGCAGCCGCAGGGCAAGGACTTGTTGTTCTGGCGACAGCCCGGGTAGCGGCTTCAGGGGGAAGTTTGACTGAAGTAATTGAAACTACCAAGAGTATAATGCCACGGGTCAATCTATTTGCCACGCTGGATACCCTTCACTATCTGGTCAAAGGAGGGCGTGTGCCTAAAACAGTCGGCTTGGTTAACTCACTAATCAGGATTAAGCCTATTTTTACTGTTAGTGATGGCGAGGCTCATCCGGTTACAAATGCTAGAACTACTGACGGTGCAATGAAACGCATATTAAAATTGATGGAGCAGAAAATAGTTAAGGGGCAACCGCTTCGTGTGGCTGTGATGCAGGCTGACGCCCTGGATAGAGCAATAATGCTCAGAGACCAGATTGCCTCTCAATTTAACTGTGCTGAACTGTTTATCACTGAATTTACTCCAGTAATGGGAGTCCACACCGGGCCCGGCGTAATTGGTATTGCTTTCTATTGCGGAGATTAGTAATTATCAACCTACCCCCTTCAATCTACCTTGATGAAAAACTTTACCTTTATTAATTAGCAAGATTCTTGCCAAAATACCTAGCGAAATAGGCAAAAATATTCTATAATCAATAATGTGGGATATACTGAGGTTGTTTCGGATATTGAACGATTGAGTATGAGCTTAGGGGAGCTTCCCGAACCGATGGTAGAGCCTGCTTTTGTTGCAGTGAGCGGCTTGCCCGGGGCAGGAAAATCTTACTTCTGTAACAAGCTAGTTGAGAGGCTACCGTTTGTTATTCTGGAGAGTGATGCCTTACGCAGGGCTCTTTTCTCATCACCAAATTATAGCCTGCAGGAGAGCTCCCGTCTTTTTCGTGCCTGTAACCTTCTCATTGAGCGGCTACTGAAGAAAGGAATCCCCCTTATTCTAGATGCTACAAATCTGTCAGAGCGACACCGTGAGCGCCTATATAATATTGCTGACCGTTTGGATGTCAAGCTAATCTTGGTGCGAGTTGAGGCACCACCCCAGGTAGTGCATGAACGGCTTAAGGCTAGGCTAGAAAATTCGGAGGGTAAATCAGATGCCGACTGGACGGTATATCAGAGGATGAAGTCCACAGTTCAGAAAATCCGTCGTAACTACTATGCCGTAGATACCTCCAGAGATATTACCCCCGTCCTCGACAAGATTGTTAGAGAGGTGAGGCGTTAAGGCGAGAATGCCTAAAGTTCATGGATATTTTCCTGAAGTTGGTCACGCCACTGAAAGAGAATGGGATTGAGAGTAATTAATGGGCGAAAGGAGATTTAGGATGGAGATTAAGGTCATAGCTGGTAATATGGCTGAGATTAAAGCCAGTGCAATAATAGTGAACTTTGTTGAGGGGATGGAACGCCTTGAAGGCGACATAGCTAACATAGATAAGGCTTTGGATGGGGCTATCTCCCAGCTTATTAGCCAGGGCGAGATTAAGGGCAAACTTAATGAGATTACTATTATCCATAGTCTGGGTAAGCTTCCAGCAGCTCGGGTGGTAGTTGCTGGCTTGGGTAAGCAGCCGGCGCTATCTCAGGATAAAGTTCGTGGGGTAGTGGCTGAGACTTGCCGGTTTCTACGGCAGAAGGGCATAGACAGTATCGCCACTGTTGCCCAGGGAGCAGGAATAGCTGGAATAAGCCTGGAGACTGCTGTTCAAGCAGTGACCGAAGGTGCCCTGCTTGGTGTCTATTCGTTTCGTAGACATATAACCAAAGAAGCTGAATATGGTGAGATTAAGGAGCTTACTATAGTGGAGCCTGACGAAACTAAACTTCCTCTTTTAGAGCAGGCTTGCTATGAGGGCAGGGTTCTAGCCGAGGCAACTAACCTGGCTCGTGATATGGTCAATGAGCCAGCTAACCATATGACTCCCAGTCATATGGCTGAGATAGCAGCCAAGCTGGCTGAGAGTTACAGGCTTGAGCTTAGCGTCCTTGAGCAAGAGCAAATGCAGGAATTAGGCATGGGAGCACTGCTTGGCGTAAGCCAGGGAAGTCAGCAACCACCTAAACTCATCGTCCTCCACTATAAAGGGGGTGATTCTACTCAGCTTGATGTGGCGCTAGCCGGCAAAGGGGTAACCTTTGATTCTGGGGGCATCTCTATAAAGCCATCAGAGGGGATGGGAGAGATGAAGGGAGACATGGCTGGAGGTGCTGCCGTCATGGCAGCCATAAGCGCTATTGCTCAGCTTAAGCCCAAGATTAATGTTGCCGCTATTATCCCAGCTACTGAGAACCTGCCTAGTGGTAATGCTCTTAAGCCGGGTGATATCCTAACCGCAATGAATGGTAAGACGATTGAGATTATCTCCACCGATGCTGAAGGGCGGCTTATTTTAGCTGATGCTTTAAGCTATACCAAGAAGCTTGATGCCAAGCATATGATTGATGTAGCTACTTTAACCGGAGCCTGCAGGGTAGCTCTGGGTGATGTGTGCAGTGGTGCCTTTGGTAATAATCAGGAGCTGATAGATAGGGTAATTGCGGCTGGTGCTGAAGCTGGAGAACCTATCTGGCAGATGCCGATGTATGAGGAATATAAAGAGCAGAATAGGAGTGATGTCGCTGATATTAAAAATGTTGGTGGTAGATACGCCGGTGCTATCACCGCTGCTCAATTTCTAGCTGAATTTGTTGGTGATACCCCATGGGTTCATCTGGATATTGCCGGTACCAGTGTAAGCGATAAGGAACGAGCCTACTTGGTAAGAGGGGCTACCGGGGTGCCGGTAAGGACATTGGTAAATCTTGTCCTTTCTCTTGCCAAATCCTAGCCGAGATAGGGAGGCTTTAAATTATTATAAAGGTTAAAAATCTAATAGCTGGTGTAGATGAATTCCTTCAAGGGGAAAAAGGCATAAGCAAGTTGGATGCTAGCCAGGTAGAATTCAAGCCGGAAGAGCTCCCAGCCACAACTCAAACCGTGTTCCTGAAACCAGCACTATAAGGAAATAGATGAGATTGCTTATTAGCCTCCACCCCTTTAGACGCTCAATAATTAGTTCCTCTATGACCTTAGTCAATGGGCTGGTGCTTATTCCCGAGGATAAGATTGGGGTGGCAGGAGGAGACAAGGCGGGTAATGATGCTAGATTGGAGTATTGTACAAAAATCAAAAGTTGGTAAGATAAACTTCAGGAGGAAGGCTTGATATTTGAGGCTTCAGATTTCGTTTTTGAACCGCCATCAGCAATATCCAGAGCGCGACGCGTTTTGATTAAACCCAGCGCCTCTTACCCTGTACCATACCCGGTAACCACCAGCCGGAATATATTGTCGGCAATAATAGATGGCATTAGACAAATCAGTGATGCCGATATTCTTCTACTTGAAGGCACTCCCGGAGGGGACCCAATCTACCCCATCTATCAGGCATTAGGTTACAATTTCCCACGGGTATTAACCCTGGATGTAAAGGGTTGTATCTGGGTAGAGGTAGATAATCCTCTGTCTAAGCCTTTGGCTATACCAACCTTCTGGGTGCCTAATGTTATCTTGTCTAGTGACTACTTGATAACTGTGGCTCCATTAAAGATTTCTGATGGTAGGGGTAGCCTTAGCATAATGAACCTACTCACCCTACTGCCAAGCAGCAAGTATAGTAGTGAAGAATTAAATGACTGGGAAGCCCTATATAGTCTGGGGATAGATAGGGTGATAACTGACCTCTATTTTACTTTACCCTTTGACCTGGGGATTATAGAAGCTCGCCAGAAGTTCATTAGCCACGATGACCCCACTCAGGGTGTGGTTGAGGAGTATGGCAAGGTGTTTATCGGTGAGCCTTATGAGGTAGATTGTGAAGCCTCGGAATTACTGGGGCTTAAGACAGAGTATCTTGACTTGATTAAGACAGCCAAAGCAGAATTTGAGGCTTAAAGGTCTCTACTGTAAATAGTTTTGTGAATAAAGAAAATATAAGTTCTGACCAACCTAGACCACGCTGGTTTATTGATTTAGATTGGTATCAGCAGAATAATCGCTCATTTTTTACCTTGGCTCGGAGCTGCATGTGCCCTAAGTGCCATGAGCGGTTGAAGGCAGGAGAAGGAGAGATTTCGGCGTCTGACATTTTAGCCAATATTAAGAACTGCTGTTCTCAAGCACCAGATTTTATTAACGGTGAGTCATCCATCTTAGAGAGTGTATTTCGCTTTTTCTTAGGCAATGGCAATGAACCCCTTGATGTGGAGGAGTTAGGTAAGCAACTAAGTAAGCATCGTGGCAGGGATACCTACCGCACCTCGGCTGAGATTCTATCCCGTCTCCTTGAGAGTGACCAATACTATGGCTTGAGACAGGTTGGAGCCTAAATATTAGTATACCTTATACTAAAGCGGGGATAATTTCCGGTATATTCTGACCAGCTTACTACTACTTTGTCTACTTCAGCTATAGGCGGTCCCACCTTAAGGTAGCCAATCAGCTTTTCTAACTGCTTTTTCCTCCCTTCAGCGTTTACCTCCACACTTCCCCCCGGTAAGTTGCGCACATAGCCAGTTAGACCTAACTCTGTAGCCCGCTTGGATACAAAGTCGCGGAAGAGAACGCCTTGAACATAGCCATATACTATTGCCTGAACCGAAGCTAAGTCAGTCATTACGCATCACTTTACCTTACAATGAACCTTAATGGCAATGGGAAGTGATATTTATCCAGTCGGTATAAACCCTGCTGGTAAGCCAGGTCTATAGCTTCACGGAATTCCTGTTTATTCACCGGACGGGATAGTAATGGTATATCAAAGGCTTTATAGCAGGGATGATACTGAGCCATAATGTTCAGGTAGGTACTGGTGGAGACCTCCCGGGCAAGGAAACGCACTACCTCCTGAGTTCCAGCCAAGCGGTGAGGCAGCACCAGATGGCGCACCAGAAGACCGCGCTGAGCTACCCCTTGCTCATCCATCTGGAGGTCACCTACCTGGCGATGCATTTCCTTAATGGCTGCTTTATTTACTTTGGGGTAGTCTTTTATCCCGGATAACTGCTCAGCGGTTTTTTCATCAGAATACTTCATATCAGGCATATAGATGTCAACAATCCCATCCAATAGCGCCAAGGTTTCCACAGAATCGTAGCCACCAGAGTTATAGACCAAGGGCAGATACAGACCCATAGTCACCGCCAGCTCTAAAGCCTCCAGGATGTGAGGCACTACATGGGTTGGACTTACCAGATTTATATTGTGGCAGCCCATTTCCTGAAGGGAGAGCATCATTCTGGCCAGTTTTTCGCTGTCAATAACCCTCCCTTCACCTAACTGGCTTAT